>JAVHWE010000180.1:0-6440 GCA_032160285.1 Micromonosporaceae bacterium
CGACCGGCGGGGGACCGGTACCGGGACTGGCGCCGATGTCGGTCTCGCCGCCCGTGTTACCGGCCGCCAGGGACGGGTCCGGACGCGACGGACCGGGTCGGGATCCACTGGGCCGAGACGGCACACGCGACGCAACGGCACACGACGCAACGGGCCGGGACGCAACGGGCCGGGACACGATCGGCCGGGACTCAACCGGCCGGGACTCAACCAGCCGCGACACCACCCATCGCGACGGTACCGGCCGTGCCGCAACCGGCCTGGACGGCTCGCACCGTGAACCGACCGACCGCGACGGCTCCGCCGGCCCGGGGCCCGACCGACGGTTCGACGATGTCGGAGGAGTTCCGGTGCCCGGCTGGGGATCGGCGATCCCCGCGGGGGTGGCAACCGGGGCGCGCCATGGCGACGGGGCGATGTCGGGGGGCGCCCGCACCAGCAACATGCGTGGCGAGCCCACGCGTGGCGTCGGGCCCGGCACCGGCCGCGGCGATCGGCACCCGGGCGGTCCGGCGGCCGATAGCGCGGGTAACCGGCTGAACCCCAAGTACACGTTCGAGACCTTCGTCATCGGTTCGTCCAACCGGTTCGCACACGCCGCGTCGGTCGCCGTCGCCGAGTCGCCGGCCAAGGCCTACAACCCGCTGTTCATCTACGGCGGCTCGGGGCTGGGCAAGACGCATCTGCTGCACGCCATCGGCCAGTACGCCCAGCAGCTCGGCAACGCCCGGTCGGTGCGGTACGTGTCGACCGAGGAGTTCACCAACGACTTCATCAACTCCCTGCGCGACGACAAGACCAGCGCGTTCCAGCGCCGGTACCGCGACGTCGACATCCTGCTCATCGACGACATCCAGTTCCTGGAGAACCGGGAGCGGACGCAGGAGGAGTTTTTCCACACCTTCAATACGCTGCACAACGCCAACAAGCAGATCGTGATCACGTCCGACCGCTCACCCAGGCAACTGGCCACGCTCGAAGACCGGATGCGTACCCGGTTCGAATGGGGCCTGCTGGCCGACATTCAGCCGCCGGATCTGGAGACCCGGATCGCGATTCTGCAGAAGAAGGCGGCACAGGAGCGGATGTTCGCCCCGCCGGACGTCCTGGAGTTCATCGCGTCCCGGGTCGCCTCGTCCATCCGCGAGTTGGAGGGTGCATTGATCCGGGTGACGGCGTTCGCCAATCTCACGCGAGCTCCGGTGGAGCTGTCGCTGGCAGAGGAGGTGCTGCGCGATTTCATCCCGGACGGATCCGGCCCGGAGATCACCGCCGACCAGATCATGGCTTCGACCTCGGACTACTTCGGGGTGAGCCTGGACGACCTGCGCGGCCATTCACGTTCCCGGGTACTGGTGAACGCCCGCCAGGTCGCCATGTACCTGTGCCGCGAACTCACCGACCTGTCGCTGCCCCGCATCGGTCAGGCGTTCGGGGGACGCGACCACACCACGGTGATGCATGCCGATCGCAAGATCCGCCAACAGATGGCCGAGCGGCGCTCGCTGTACAACCAGATCGCCGAGCTGACCAACCGGATCAAGCAACTCCCGTAGCCATGTCCGGCCCCGACCCGGATGACCGCTATGCCCAGCGCCTGTCCACATCCTGTGGATAACTCCTGGGGACAGAGCTGTGGACGTACCCGGGAAGTAGTGAACGACCGACCGACGGTGACCGGACGACGGTCCGGATCATCCGCAGGACTGCGGAGAAACCTGGGGACAACCGGTGGACGGCCTGGGGACGGCGGCGCGAAACCCACCGTATCGGGCTCGAGGAGCGCGCGCTGTGTACCGCCGGGCCGGGTTACCCACAGGCTGTCCACCGCCATCCACCCCCACCCAGCAGCCCCGACGACCTCTGTCCACAGAGTCCACAGGACCGATGATGACGATGGTTTTGATCTCTTAAGAGAAAAAAACCAATCATCAAATTGGGGACAAGCTCTGGTCGGGTGGTTCGTCGGGGTGGTCGCGCGAAGGTCAACCCGACGTCATAGGGTGCCGTAGGCACATCCCCACCTTGTCGACGCGGGAAGGCACTGCGATGAAGTTCAGAGTCGAGCGCGACGCGCTGGCCGACGCCGTCGCCTGGACCGCCAAGAGTCTGCCCAGCCGACCGTCGGTGCCGGTGCTGGCCGGAGTTCTGCTGCGGGTCAGCGACCGGCAGCTACAGGTCTCCGGCTTCGACTACGAGGTCTCCAGCCAGGTGACGGTCGAGGTGGAGGCGGACGCCGACGGCGCCGCCCTGGTCTCCGGCCGGTTACTCGCCGAGATCACCAAGGCGTTGCCGGCCAAGCCGGTCGAGGTCGCTTCGGTCGGATCCCACGTGGAGATCACGTGCGGCAGCGCCCGGTTCACCCTGCCGACGATGCCGGTGGAGGACTACCCGACGCTGCCCGACATGCCAGCCAGCGCCGGCACCGTGGACGCCCGGACGTTCGCCGACGCGGTGTCACAGGTCGCCATCGCGGCCGGTCGCGACGACACGTTGCCGATCCTGACCGGCGTGCGGATCGAGATCGAGGGCTCCACGATCGCGTTGCTGGCCACCGACCGGTACCGGCTGGCGGTCCGTGAGATCACCTGGCGCCCCGACGATCCCGAGATCAGCGTCGCGGCACTGGTCCCGGCGAAGACCATCGACGACACGGCCAAGACCCTGGGGCCGCTGGGGGGCCAGGTGACGATCGCGTTGTCGCGCGGGGGTGTCGGTGAGGGGCTGATCGGCTTCGCCGGGGGTACCCGTCGCAGCACGTCCCGGCTGCTCGACGGCGATTTTCCGAAGGTCCGCTCGCTGCGGCCGGCAACCCACAGCGCGCAGGCCAAGGTGTCGGTCCAGGCCCTGCAGGAGGTGGTGCGCCGGGTCGCCCTGGTCGCCGAGCGGGCCACCCCGGTCCGGCTGCGATTCAGCGAGGACGGCTTGGTCGTGGAGGCCGGGGGCACCGAGGACGCGCGCGCCAGCGAGGCCCTGGACTGCACCTTCACCGGCGAGCCGATGACCATCGCGTTCAACCATCAGTACCTGCTGGACGGACTCAAGGCCCTGGACGGGCCGGTGGCGGTGTTCTCCTTCACCGATGCCAAGAAGCCGGCGATCATCGCGCCGGCGGGTGAGGATGGGGAGATCTCGTCCGGTTACTGGTACCTGATCATGCCCGTTCGCATCGGCGGCTGACCGCGACACGCGGCCGGGCGACGATGACCGTGGCGCCGAACACTGTGGGAGGGGTCATGCAGCTCGGACTTGTCGGTCTCGGCCGGATGGGCGGCAACATGCGCGAGCGGGTCCGCCGGGCCGGGCATGAGGTGGTCGGTTACGACCGCAATCCCGCCGTCAGCGACGTGGCGGGCCTGGCCGAGCTGGCCGAGCGGCTGGTCAGCCCCCGCGTGGTGTGGGTGATGGTGCCGGCCGACGTCACCGAACAGACCATCGACGACCTGGCCGCGGTGCTGGGGTCGGGCGACATCGTCATCGACGGCGGCAACTCCCGCTTCAGTAACGACCCGCCGCGCGCCGAGCGGCTCGGTACCGGCGGGATCGGGTACATCGACGTCGGGGTCTCCGGCGGCGTGTGGGGCATCGAGTACGGGTACGGCCTGATGGTGGGGGGCGCCGACGAGCATGTCGCACACTGCATGCCGATCTTCGAGGCGCTGAAACCGGCCGGGCCGTTCGGCTTCGTGCACGCCGGCACGGTCGGTGCTGGCCACTACACCAAGATGGTGCACAACGGCATCGAGTACGGGCTCATGCAGGCGTACGCCGAGGGGTACGAGCTGCTGCAGACCTCGGAGTACGTCGACGACGTACCGGGGATCTTCAAGTCGTGGCGCGAGGGTACGGTGATCAAGTCGTGGCTGCTGGACCTGATGGACCGGGCCCTCGACGACGACCCCAGCCTGAGCAAGCTGCGTGGGTACGCCGACGACACCGGTGAGGGCCGCTGGACCGTCGAGGAGGCGATCCGGCTTGCCGTGCCGATGAACGTGATCGCGGCGGCGGTGTTCGCCCGCTTCACCTCGCGGCAGGACGACTCGCCCGCGATGAAGGCCGTCGCCGCCCTGCGCAACCAGTTCGGTGGCCATCCGATCAAGAAGAGCTGAGTGTACGTTCGCCAGCTTGAGCTGATCGACTTCCGCAACTACCCGCGCGTGGTCGTGGACTTCGAGCCCGGCCCCTGCGTCCTCGTCGGGGCCAACGGCCAGGGCAAGACCAACCTGTTGGAGGCCCTCGGGTACGTGGCGACCCTCGGCAGCCACCGGGTCGCCACCGACGCGCCGATGGTACGGGTCGGTGCACCGCGCGCGGTGGTGCGGACAGCGGTCGTCAACGACACCCGGGAACTCCTGGTCGAGCTGCAGATCGAGCCGGGCAAGGCCAACCGGGCCCGGCTCGGCCGGTCGCCGCTGACCCGGGTCCGCGATGTGCTGGGCGCGTTGCGGCTGGTGCTGTTCGCCCCGGAGGACCTGGCGCTGGTGCGCGGGGAGCCCGGGGAGCGCCGACGGTACCTCGACGAGCTTCTCACCTTGCGCCAGCCCAGGTTCGCCGGGGTTCGGGCCGACTACGACCGGGTGCTCAAACAGCGCAACGCCCTGTTGCGTACCGCGTACCTGTCGCGGCGAGGCGGCACCGGTACCGGTGATCTGTCCACACTGGACGTGTGGGACGTGCACCTGGCCCGGCACGGCGCCGAACTGCTCGCCGGCCGGCTCGACCTGTGCGCGGCCCTCGCCCCGCTGGTGGCACGCGCCTACGAGACGGTGAGTGCCGGGAGCGGGGACGCCGTGATCACGTACTCGCGATCATGGGCCGACGGTGGCCCGATCGCGGTCGGCGAGCTCGACGGCCGGCTGAGGGCGGCGCTGACCGAGTCCCGGGGCGCCGAGATCGAGCGCGGCATGACCCTGGTCGGCCCCCACCGCGACGAGCTGACCCTCACCCTCGGCGACATACCGGCCAAGGGCTACGCGAGCCACGGCGAATCATGGTCGTACGCGTTGGCGCTGAAACTCGCGGCGTACGATTTGCTGCGCTCGGGCGGGATCGAACCGGTACTCGCGCTCGACGATGTCTTCGCCGAGCTGGACACCGGTCGCCGGGAACGGCTCGCCGAACTCGTCGGCGGGGCCAACCAGACCCTGGTGACCTGCGCGGTCGAGGCGGACGTGCCGGTTGGGCTGCGCGGGTCACGGTACGAGGTCGGAAGCGGAGAGGTGCGGCGTGTCTGACAACACCGACGGCCCAGATCCCGACGCCGTCGATGCCGGTGCGGGGTCGACCGGGCAACCGCTACCGGCCGGGCCGGAGCTGGCCAGGGCCGCCCTGGACGCGGCATTGGCCCGGCAGCGCGGCGGCCGTCCGGCGCGGCGCGGCGGACGTACCGGTGGTACCGGTGACGCGGAGGCCGGTCCGGGCAGCGGCCGGCGGTTGCGGGGATACTCCGGTCCGGGGCCCGACCCGCGCGACCCGCAGCCCCTCGCGGCCGTGCTGGCCCGCCTGATCAAGGCGCGCGGCTGGCAGCGACCGACCGCCGAGGCGACCGTCTTCGGCGCGTGGGAACGGGTGGTCGGCGCCGACGTGGCCGACCACTGCCGACCCGTCAAGCTGGAGGCCGGCGAGCTGACGGTGGAGGCCGAGTCCACCGCCTGGGCGACCCAGCTGCGCCTGCTCGCCGCGAAATTGCTGCATCGGATCGCGGCCGAGATCGGCCCGAACGTGGTGACCCGGCTGCACATCCACGGTCCGGCGGCACCGTCGTGGAACCGTGGGCCGCGCCGGGTACGCGGACGGGGACCGCGGGACACGTACGGCTGATGGCCAGTGCGCTGCTTCCGGTCGTCACCCTGCTGCTCGCGGGTTACGCCCTGCGCCCGGCCGACGCGGTGGGCCGCTGGCGGCTGGCCGCGGTCCGCGCGGCGGTGGCGGTCGGGGCGTACGCGATCGTCGGCGCCGAGGTGCTGTCCGCGGCGCACGCGATCGCCCGTGGTCCGGTCGTCGGGCTGTGGACGACCGGTGTCGTGGCGGCAGCGACCGTCACCGCGCTCCGACACCGACGCGACCGAGCCGCACCCCACGGCGCGGAGGGCGGCGACAGCTGGTACGGACGGGTGCGCGGGTGGCTGGTCGCGGGCCGGACCGCCGCCGTGGCCGCCGGGCGCCGCGCGTCGGTGGTGGAGGTTGCGCTCGCGGCGGCGGTGGTCGTACTGGTCGCCGCGGAGCTGGTCGTCGCGCTGGTCAGCCCGCCCAACAACTACGACTCGAACTACTATCACCTGCCCAAGGTCGAGCACTGGGTGGCGCAGCACAGCCTCGCACTGTACCCGACGCCGATGCGTCCGCAGGTGGTGCTCGCGCCCGGGGCCGAGTACCTGCTGCTGCACCTGCGCCTGCTCACCGGCGGCGACCGGGCGTACAACCTGGTCCAGTGGGCGGCG
>JAVHWE010000208.1:0-7307 GCA_032160285.1 Micromonosporaceae bacterium
GCCGGTTCCTGCCGGCGCTGCCCAGCCCGTACACCACGGCCGACGCGAAACGATTCGTCACCGGTTACGTCGGTGAACAATGGGCGGCCGGTGGTGGTGTGTTCGCCGTCGCCGACCAGGATCGACGACGTGCTGTTCGCCCTGCTCCCCGGCGAACGGTGACCATAGCGGGGATCCCGTCGACGGGATCCCCGCTGACCGGTCAGGTGGCGAGGCTGATGACCCCGTAGTCGTAGGCGCGGCGCCGGTACACCACGCTCGGGCGGCCGGACTCCTTGTCCTGGAACAGGTAGAAGTCGTGGCCGAGCAGCTCCATGTGGAACAGCGCATCGTCGACCGTCATCGGGTCGGCCGGGTGCTCCTTCTCCCGGACCACGTGCCACGGCTGATCGTCGGGCTCTTCGGAGTACTCCTCGCCGTAGCCGGCCGGTACGGCGGCGGCGCGCACGGCTGCCGCGGCGGCGTCGAAATGCGCCTCGCCGCCGACCGGTACCAGCGGCGGGGCGAGCGCGGCGGTGGCCTCGGCCACCGAGACCGGAGCGCGACGACCCCGGTGTACCCGCCGGCGGTCGGCCGACCGGCGCAGTCGGGCGTTCAGCTTGGATAGCGCACAGTCCAGGGCGGCGTAGAAATCGGCGGCGCAGGCCTCCGCCCGGATGACCGGACCACGCGACGCGTACGTGATCTCCACGCGCTGGCAGTGATCGGACTGACGAGGGTTACGTTCGTGGAACAGCTCGACATCGACCCGGATGACCTTCTGATCGTACCGTTCGATCTTGTTGAGCTTTTCGGTGACGTGCTGACGGTAGTGGTCGGGTACCTCGACGTTGCGGCCCTTGACAACAATTTCCACGCCTGACCTCCCCCACGATGTCTGTGGCGGCCACCGGCCGGCTGACCGGCGGCATGGTGGGTTTGTCTGTCACCTCCCTCGCGCGGCGACCTGTGCGGTCCCCCGATCCCGATGGGTGTGCGGCTACCTTCGACACTAACGGTGAACCCCGACGCTAGCCCCCGGAAAGGCTCACGTCACCCCCTCGTAGGAAGGCTCACCGCGCCACGCGGCACCGCGGCGTGACACGCCGACGGGTGGCCGCCAGCACGGCCGCCACCAGCGGTTCGACACCGGCGACTCGCAGCGAACCGGCAACCGCCGCGAGGGTCGCCCCGGTCGTCACGATGTCGTCCACCACGACGAGCCGAGCACCGCCGTTCACCCGGCGGTGTACCGTCGGTAGCCGGCCGGGTATCACCGTGAAGGCGCTCGGGGCGACGCGGAGCCGGTCCGCACCGGCCAACGTCGCCGAGTCAGGCTTCGGCCGGGCCCGCAGCGGTACCGCCACGCCGGCCGGCCAGCCCCGCCGGGTCAGCTCCCGGGCGGTCCGCCGCGCCAGCCGGACCATGTGGTCACCGGAGCGCTCCCGGGCAGCCGCGGCCGTCGCCGGGACCGGCACCAGCAGGACCGGCACCGGTACCGGCCCCAGTGCGGCGATCGTCACGTCGGCGAGCCTGTCGCCCAACGGCCCGGCCAGGGTGTGCCGGCCCCGCTCCTTGTAGGCCAGCAGCGCACCACGCAGCGAACCGGCGTACGCGGCGAGCGCCACCGTCGGCGGCATTCCGGGCGGCGCCGGCTCCGGACGTACCCGCTGGGGTTGTGCCGCCGCGAGCGCCGCCGCGCAGTCGCGGCACAGCCCACCCCGGACACCGTCGGGCCCGCCGCGGTCGGCGGCGCTCTCCCGGCCCACCGTGGCGTCGCAGCCGGCGCAGGCGGCCGGGAGCACCAGGTCGACCAGCGCCGCCCAGGCGTCGGCGAGCGTCCCCGATCGGTCGGCCACGGTCAGTCCAGGAAGAAGGGCGCGGTGGGGGGCGCCGGGTTGGCCGATGTCGACGCGGACGGCGTGGGCGACGGTGCTGACGGGGTGCCGTCGACGGCCAGCTCCACCACGCTGAGCGAGTAGACCCGGTAGGCGCGCCCGTTCGCCTCCATCAAGATCAACGCACGTTCACCACGCGGCGTGTCCTCAAACTTGACCGCCGGATCCGCCGCCACCCCGGTCACCGTCAGGCCGGGGAGGTTGCGCAGCTGCAGCGGCTCGACCAGGACGCTGTCGGTGGTGAGCTCCACCAGGGCCGACTGGCCCGCCACCCGACCCGCGACCACCAGCCAGTTCTCCCGACTCCAGGCCACACCGACGACATCGCTGAGGCCGGCACGGAGCTCGACCGGCGGGCCCACCGCCAGCGCGCCGTCGGCCCGCAGCACGGCGACGTACGGCCGGCCGTTGGCGACGAATGCCACCCGCCGCCCCTCGGGGGCGACCGACACGGCGGTCACCGCCCCGACGCCGGCCGGCGTCCGATCCACCGCCACCCCGTCCATCTGTACCGAGTACAGCCGGCCATCGGCGGCGACCAGGAAGGTGGGCCCGTCCGGGGTGAGCAGGCCGACCGGCCGGCTCATGACAGCCGCACCCAGGCCGGTACGGCTGTACCGGGCCGTCTCGGACGCCTCGTCGTACCAGCCCAGCCACAGCCGTACCCGACCCGCACCGTCGCCGCGCACCAGGCCGACCCGCGCGGGCGTGCCACGCAGGATGGCCGCGCGGACCACGCCGGAGTTGTTTTCGTCGGCCAGGACCGGCAGATTCGTCGCGTCACCCTCGATCTGGCGGACCTGACCGCCGACGACGGCGAACCGCGGCGGATCCCGCTGCCCGCTCGGGGCCACGGCCGCGTTGTCCGACAGCACGTCGGGCGGCTGGAGATCCTGCCGCTGATTCTCGATCTGCAGCTCGACCGGATCGTCGAGCGGCCGCAGCGACCACCTCAGCTGCGCGATGTAGTTCGTCAACTGGGGCGGCGGGACGCTGGCCGCCTTCGCGGACAGGTTGACCCGCACATGGCGGTCCGCCGCCGTACCCTCCAGCCCCGGGCGGTCCTTGATCTCGATCGCGGCCGGCAACGGGGCGGCCACCTGGCGCAGGAAGTCCGACGGTCCGTCGCGGAGCCAGCTGGTGAGCTGCACCAGCCGGTTGTCCGCCGAACCGAGGATGCTGATGTAGCGCAGGTCGGGCACCAGATTGCGGCCCTCGGTGTCCCAGAAGTAGATCGGGTGGACCTCGTAGAAGCGGCCCAGGCCCTCGGTGCTGAGCAGCATGCCCGGCGGCGGATCGGCGATGCGCAGACCGGTGCCCCGCGCGGCCGGCACGACGGTGATCTGGTACGTCCGCGACGCCGGATCTGCGACCGGCTCGACCGTGCCGCTGCTGTCGAGGGTGCCGACGGGCTGCAGCGCCACCTCGACCCGGGTGCCGTTGGCGGTGGCGACCGCGATGCCGATCCTGGCCCGTACCACGGTGATCGCCTGACCGGGCTGCCAGCTCGCCGCCGCTTCGGTGGTCAGGAAGCCCTGCGCCCACTCGGCCGCCTTCTTGAACGCGTCCGGCTGGTCCTGGCTGGTCTCGTTGCCCCCGGCGACCGCGGTCAGGTAGCGGCGGACCAGCTCCTCGGCGTCGGTGACGTCACCGGGCCCCTCCTTGGCCGCCCCGTCCGAACTGCTGGGTGCGCCGTTGACGGTCGCGTCACGAACCACCACCGGCGTCCCCGAGCTGGGTACCCCGCAGCCGGCAACCGCCAGCACCACACCGCAGACCAGACCGGCGAGCAGGCGCGCGGCCCCATGCGTACGCCTCACGGGGCGCCCCTGCCGACGGTCTGTGGGGACGCCGCGGCGCCGCCGGACCCGTCCGGTCCCGCAGCGGGATCCGCGGCCTGTACACCGGCCGGATCGCCCGGTGCCGCGGGCGGCTCCGCGACCTCGATCGCGGCCGGGCGGGTGTCGTGCGGGGCGAGCGGCAGCGGCGACGACACCAGCCGGTCGCCGGCCCGCAACGGCAGGGTGAGTCGGAACTGCGCGCCCTGCCCGGGCGCACCCCAGGACTCCAGCCACCCGCCGTGCAGTCGGGCATCCTCCAGACTGATCGACAGCCCGAGCCCGGTACCGCCGGTCTGCCGCGCCCGCGACGGGTCGGCCCGCCAGAACCGGTTGAACACGAGCTTCTCCTCCCCCGGCTTCAGGCCAACACCCAGGTCGCGGACGGTCACTGCGATCGCCGCCTCGTCGGCGGCGAGCGTCACCCGTACCGGTCGGCCCTCGCTGTGCTCGACCGCGTTGCCGATCAGGTTGCGCAGGATCCGCTCCACCCGGCGCGGATCGATCTCGGCGATCACCGACCCGTCCGGTACAGACACCTCGACCGCCGAACCGGCCTGCTCGGCCAGCGAAGACAGCCCGTCGGCGGCGCGGCGCACCAGCGGTACCGCGTCCGCGGGCTCGGCGTCGAGTACCGCGAACCCGGCATCGTACCGGCTGATCTCCAGCAGGTCGGTCAGCAGCCCCTCGAACCGGTCCAACTCGACCTGGAGCAGCTCGGCGCTGCGCGCGACCCCCGGTTCGAAGTCCGCCCGCGATGAGAAGATCAGGTCGGCGGCCATCCGTATCGTCGTCAGCGGCGTACGCAGCTCGTGGGACACGTCCGAGGTGAACCGCCGTTGCAGCCGCGACATCTCCTCCAACCGCACGATCTGGCGCTGGAGGTTGGCCGCCATCTGGTTGAACGAGGCCGCGAGCCGGGCCAGGTCGTCCTCCCCGCGCACCTGCATGCGCTGATCGAGCAGGCCCGCCGAGAGCCGCTGGGCGGTACGGGCGGCGATCCGCACCGGACGTACCACCAGCCGGGTCACCAACAGGGCGACCATGGCGAGCAGGCCGATCAGCGCGACGGCGGTGGCGATCAGTGTGGTGCGGACCAGGTCGACCGAGGCGACCTCGTTGTCGAGCGGGAACAGGTAGTACAGCTCCAGTTGGCCGCCGGCACCGCTGCGGTTGAGCGGCGTGCCGACGGCGAGGTAGCGCCGGTCGCCACGGCCGTCCGGGTTGGCGGTGATGTACTGCCGGGCGACCTTTCCCCGGCGGATCTCCTGGCGCAGCGGTGCGAGCTGGTCGGAGGCGAGCACCGCGAAGGTACCGCCGTGCGGGCGGGCCAGGAACTGCGCCGACACCGGGTTCAGCGAGGTGTCGCTGGCCCGGATCACCACCTCGACCTGGCCGCCCTGGTCGGTGTTGCCGAGCTGGGCGACGATCGCCGGTACCGTGTTGATCAGTGCCGGGTCGCCGGGCTGGGTGACACCCTTGAGCTGGCTCGCCGCATATGCCTCGCCCTGGTCGAGCTGCTTGACGGCCGCCTTGACCTTGGCGTCGAGCAGGCCGGTCGTGATCCGGGTGGCGACCACGAACCCGAACACGGCCACCACCAGGGCGGACAGGACGAGTGTGATCGACACCACCCGTACCTGAAGGGAACGGCGCCACTGCCGGCGCGCGCGCAGCCAGACCCGGACCGAGGTCCGCCCGCCCCAGCCCAGCGGCCCGCGCGCCGCCGCTCGGCGCAGCGCTTCCCGGACGGTACGCCGGGCCCCGGCTCCTCGCTCGATGCCCGTCCCGCGGCTCCGGGCCCCGAAGACGGCCCGACGACCGGACGTCACGGCGGCGGCTAACCGACGACCGGCAGCGCCGAGGTGGCGGCCCATCCGGCGGATGGGCGCGTCCGGCTGGTTCGGAACGGGCATGACTCAGCCCATGCCGGCCTTGTAGCCGACGCCACGGACGGTGAGAATGATCTCGGGCCGCTCCGGATCCGGTTCAATTTTGGCACGTAGCCGCTGGACGTGGACGTTGACCAATCTGGTGTCGGCCGCGTGCCGGTAGCCCCAGACCTGCTCGAGCAGCACCTCGCGGGTGAACACCTGCCGCGGTTTCCGGGCCAGCGCGACCAGGAGGTCGAACTCCAGCGGGGTCAGCTTCACCTCCGCGCCGTCGCGGCCGACCGTGTGCGCCGGTACGTCGATGGTGATCTGATTACCCGACGGCCCGATGGTGAGCATCTCGGGTGCCACGTCCTCGCCCCGCCGCAGTCGGGCCCGCATCCGCGCCACGAGTTCCTTGGGCTTGAACGGCTTCACCACATAGTCGTCGGCGCCCGACTCCAAGCCGAGCACCACGTCCACGGTGTCGCTCTTGGCTGTCAACATGACGATCGGCAGCCCCGACTCCGCCCGGATCGCCCGGCACACGTCGATCCCGCTCATGCCGGGCAGCATCAGGTCCAGCAGCACGATGTCCGGCCGTCCGTCGCGGAACGCGGCTATCGCCCGTTCACCATCGGCCACGAAGGAGGGCAGGAAACCCTCACTGCGCAGAACGATGCCGAGCATCTCGGCGAGCGCGGGATCGTCGTCGACCACCAGTACACGGGCCCTCATGCGGCCCAATGATTCCACCTCATCGCCACGACGTGTGCACCGCGCACCCTGCAGCGTGGATCTCTGACTGAAATACGCGCTTTCACAATGAAAATCCGTCTCACGTTCTCGGGCATCCCGTCACAAGCACGACATGTGACAGACCTATGACAAACCAATGGCCGGTACTGCGAACATTCACCGCGGCGCGTCAGGCGACTCGTCGAACCGCGTCGGGGAGGATTCGTGTTCCGAGTCGAGCGCCGCACGGCAGGTACCACGCGCTCGAAAGCCTGACCGCCACCGCCCTGGGTCTTGTGTCGGCAGCACCGGGGACTGCCGACGCAAGGCCCGGCGCCGGTCCCGTGCAGCAACTCCACAGGGCTGTCCTCAATCGTGACCGGACGTTGGACGACTATGTCGATCACAACAATTCCGATCCTTGCGACGAGCCGGACACCGCGCGGCGCCCGCCGCGTTGCCGCCGAAATCCGACGCCGTCAAAGACATCGTGGACCGCTGCGCCGCCTCCCCTTTGGCACTCGCGGTGGTCGTACCGTTCCCTCAGCGCCGGGTTGTTCCGCCCTATCGGCAGCACTCACGTCGGCATCGACCTCGGGTGCACGCCGCCGCAAGCATCGCTGGCATACCGCCGCGTCTATCTGTCCGCCGCCGCGCCGGAGCGGGCACGCACGGCGTGGCGCAGGTCGCTGTCGATTCTCGAGAAGCTGAACCACCCAGACGCCGTCCGGTTGCGAACCCTGTTGACCTCGGTGGCTGGGGCACACCCGGGCGTCAGATGAGTCTGACAGCCTCCGCGTAGTGGCATGCCGACGCGTGGCCCTGACCGCGGTCCATCAATGACGGTATCTCGTCGACGCACTTGGTGCGTTCGCCTTCGGACAGTTCGTTGGCGAACTTCGGACAACGCGTCCTGAACCGGCAGCCGCTCGGCGGATTGACCGGGCTGGGCACGTCACCGGTCAGGGTGATCCGCTTGCGGG
>JAVHWE010000298.1:0-7144 GCA_032160285.1 Micromonosporaceae bacterium
CCGGGCGGCGGCCGCGGCGCCCGCGGCCGGTTCGCCGAGGACGGTGG
Organism: Micromonosporaceae bacterium; assembly: GCA_032160285.1. GTDB lineage: Bacteria > Actinomycetota > Actinomycetes > Mycobacteriales > Micromonosporaceae > Planosporangium. The sequence goes on from JAVHWE010000298.1 coordinate 48, forward strand.
TCAGCAGTTCGGCGGCCCAGTCCAGCAGCGCGGTGTCGCGCAGCGGTTCGCCACCCACCCGTTTTGTCGTCGGCCGGGGCAGCGAGACCGTGTCGGCCGCGACCTTGTATACGGATTCGGGGTAGAACCGCTTGAGCCGCAGCTGCCTGGAGTCGGGCAGCCGCAGCGGCCCGAACCGGACGTGCCGGCCCTGCAGCGACACGTCGCTGAGCCCGTAGCGGCGGATGAACAGCCGGAACCGGGCCACCGCGACGAGGTTGGCGACCGGCGGGGTCGGTTCGCCGTACCGGTCGCGCATCTCGGCGACGATCTCGTCCAGTGCGGCGGCGTCGCGGGCGCCGGCCAGCTTTCGGTACATCTCCAGGCGCAGCCGCTCGACGGCGATGTAGTCGTGCGGCAGGTGCGCGTCGATCGGCAGGTCGACCTTGACGTCGGTCTCGTCGGCGGGCTGCTCGCCCTTGAACGCCGACACCGCCTCGCCGACCATCCGCACGTACAGGTCGAAGCCGACCCCTTCGATGTGGCCGGACTGTTCGCCGCCGAGCAGGTTGCCCGCGCCGCGGATCTCCAGGTCCTTCATCGCGACGTACATGCCGGCGCCGAGCTCGGTGTGCTGGGCGATGGTGGCCAGCCGCTCGTGGGCGTGCTCGGTGAGCGCCGCGCCCGGCGGGTACAGGAAGTAGGAGTAGGCCCGTTCCCGACCGCGACCGACCCGGCCCCGGATCTGGTGCAGCTGGGCCAGGCCGAGCAGGTCGGCACGCTCCACGATCAGGGTGTTCGCGTTCGGGATGTCGATGCCGTTCTCCACGATCGTGGTGCAGACCAGGACGTCGAACTCCTTCTCCCAGAACCCGACCATGATCCGTTCCAGGGCCTCCTCGCCCAGCTGCCCGTGCGCCACCGCCACCCGCGCCTCGGGTACCAGCTCGCGCAGCCGCCGGGCGGCGCGTTCGATCGACTCGACCCGGTTGTGCAGGTAGAACACCTGACCGTCGCGGAGCAGCTCGCGGTGGATCGAGGCGGCCACCTGCCGGTCGTCGTACGCCCCGACGTAGGTCAGCACCGGGTGCCGTTCCTCCGGCGGGGTCGCGATGGTGGACATCTCCCGGATGCCGGTGATGGCCATCTCCAGCGTCCGCGGGATCGGCGTCGCGGACATCGTCAACACGTCCACCTGGGTACGCAGCTGCTTGAGGAACTCCTTGTGCTCGACGCCGAAGCGCTGCTCCTCGTCGACGATGACCAGGCCGAGACTCTTGAACCGGGCCGAGGTCTGCAACAGCCGGTGGGTGCCGATGACGATGTCGACGGTACCGGAGCCGGCCCGCTCCAGCGTCTGCTCGGACTCCTTGGGCGTGACGAACCGCGACAGTTGCCGGATCTCCACCGGGAACTGGTTCATCCGCTCCGAGAACGTGTTGAAGTGCTGCTGGGACAGCAGGGTGGTGGGCACCAGGATGGCGACCTGCTTACCGTCCTGTACCGCCTTGAACGCCGCCCGTACCGCGATCTCGGTCTTGCCGTACCCGACGTCGCCGCAGATCAGCCGGTCCATCGGCACCGACAGCTCCATGTCGGCCTTGACCTCCTCGATCGCGGCGAGCTGGTCGGGCGTCTCGGTGTACGGGAAGGCGTCCTCCAGTTCCCGCTGCCACGGGGTGTCCGGCCCGAAGGCGTGCCCGCGCGCGTTCTGGCGGGCCGCGTACAACTGGATGAGCTGCGCGGCGATCTCCCGGACCGCGGTGCGGGCCCGCGCCTTCGACTTCTGCCAGTCGGAGCCGCCCATCTTGTGCAGGGTCGGCGTCTCGCCCCCGACGTACCGGGAGAGCTGGTCGAGCTGGTCGGTCGGGACGAACAGCCGGTCACCGGGGTGGCCGCGCTTGCCCGGCGCGTACTCGATCACGAGGTACTCGCGTTCGGCGCCGTTGACGGTGCGCTGGACCATTTCGACGTAGCGCCCGATGCCGTGCGACTCGTGGACGACGTGGTCGCCGGCGCGCAGTTCGAGCGGGTCGATCTGGTTGCGGCGGCGGCTGGGCATCTTGCGCATGTCCCGGGTGGACGCCCCCCGGCCGCCGGAGATGTCGGTACCGGTCAGCACCGCCACCTGGCCGGGGCGGTCGAGGAACCCGTTGCCCAGCGAACCGGTGGTGACCGTGACCTGCCCGGCCGCCGGCGGGTCGTCCATGCGGTCGACCAGCGTGACGCCGATCCCACCGTCGCGCAGGACCTCGACCGCCCGCTCGGCCGAGCCGTGCCCCTCGAAGACGAGCGCGATCCGCCAGCCGTCGCCGGCCCAGCGCTTCAGGTCGTCGACGACCCGGCCGGTCTCGCCGTGGTACAGCGGAACCGGCTGGGCGTCGATGGTCAGGTGGATGGCGTCGTCGGCGACGGTGACGTCGTGTTCGCCCAGCTCCCAGGGCAGCGGTTCGGCCGGGCCGGTGCCGTCGATGCCGAACGGGGATACCGACCACCAGGCCTGGCCGAGCCGGAAGGCCGCGCCCCGGACGTCGGCGAGGGTACGGAAGGCGACCGCCCCGACGTCGATCGGCGTACTGCCGCCGACCGCCGCCGCGGCCCAGCTCGCCTGCAGAAACTCCTCGCTGGTACGCACCAGGTCGTGCGCCCGGGTCCGGATCCGCTCCGGGTCGCACAGGATCACATACGTGCCGCGGGGCATCGCGTCGAGCAGCAACTCCATCGAGTCGCGGTCCCCGTCGCCGCTGGGCCCGTCGCCCTGGCCGAGCAGCGCGGGGCTCAGCGATTCCATCCCCTCCACCGGGATGCCCTCGGCCAGCTTGTCCAGGATCTCGGCCAGCTCGGGATGCTCGCGCGACAGCAGGCGCGCCCGCTCCCGGACCGCCGGGGTGAGCAGCAGCTCCCGGCACGGCGGCGCCCACAGCCGCTCGGCCACCGCGAGCGTGCGCTGGTCGGCGACCGCGAAGGCACGGATCTCCTCGATCTCGTCGCCCCAGAACTCCACCCGCAGCGGGTGCTCCTCGGTGGGCGGGAACACGTCGAGAATGCCACCGCGGACCGCGAACTCCCCACGTTTGGTGACCAGATCAACCCGGGCGTACGCGAGGTCGGACAACCGCCGCACGACATCCTCCAGCTCCGCGCCGCTACCGGGGGCCAGCTCGACCGGTTCCAGGTCGCCGAGGCCTCTGAGCTGCGGTTGGAGGACCGACCGGACCGGTGCGACGACGACCCGCAGCGGCCCTCGGGCCGGGTCGCCCGGATCGGGGTGCGCCAGCCGGCGCAGCACCGCCAGGCGTACGCCGACGGTGTCCGAGCGGGGCGACAGCCGCTCGTGCGGCAACGTCTCCCAGGACGGGTACACCGCGACCTGATCGGGCGGCAGCAGGCAGCCCAGGGCGGCGGCCAGGTCGTCGGCCTCCCGGCTGGTCGCGGTCACCGCCAGCACCGGCCGCCCACCCCCGCCCGCCGGGCCGCCGTCGGCGGGGCTGCTCACCGCCGCCACCACGAACGGGCGCAGCGAAGCGGGCGCGGTGATCTCGACCGGGGCACCGGTGTGCCCGGCCCGGGCCAGGTCGCGGGCCCGCAGCAGGGCCGGATCGGCGAGTACGGCACGGAGCAGGCCGCTGAGCTTCATGTCACGTCCTAGCGGGGGCACGGCAAGATACCCCTCAACCGGTACCGGTGGGGGGTGCGGGTCCAAGCCTAGCCCCACCCACCGACAGCAACCCCCGACGATCGGGGGCCGGTCATGCGGCTGACGTTCTATCTCACCGTGGCGATCGCGCTGCTCACCGTGGTGGCTGCCCTCGCCGTGTCCGCGATCGGCCTGTACCGGCGCGGTACCTGGTTCGCCAAGACCGTATGGGTGAAGACCGGCTACGGTCGAACGATACAGATGGTCTCTCGCCTGGAAGTTGAGGTGCCTGGAAGTTGAGGGCCGGTGGTGAGATCGTCCGGCGCGCCGTACGTTGTGCGGCTGTGCCGGTGGAATCCTGCTCCGATGAGCAGGCCCGAGGACCTTGGCCGGCGCCGGTGGCGGCGGGACGAAGAATCGCGCCTGCAAGTAGACGGGAAGCTCGATCGGCCTGGTCGGTCGTGGAATACAGTCGGCCTACGGGCCGCTACCCCAGCCGGGGTGCCGGACTTGCCCCGTTACCGGCGTCCGGGTACAGTCGTCCCTGCCAGGGGCATTAGCCCCTCGGAAGTGACCCGGCAGCCATCCGGACGGTTGGTGAGCCGGGTTTCGCGCGTCTACGCCCCTGTTTTCCAGACCTGCCGCACCTCGATCACAATGGGCGCGATCTTGGTCCGCCACCTGCCGCCCTTGGCCCAGCACCATGCCACGGCGTGGGGATGGCCAGCAGGCACTCCTCGTGGGCGCGCATGTGGTCGTACCGTAGGGTGTCCGCCACCCCGGCGGCTCGGACCTCCCGGTAGAGCAGCCGCTTGTCGAAGTCCATCACGGAGTCGTCCCGTTCGATGACGACCCGATGCGCGGCGTTCTTGGCAAGATCGGCCACCAGTTCGATCAAACAGGCTCGCCGGGCGGTCTTCTCGTTGTCGGCACTGGCGGCGTCGTAGATGATGATCTGCACGCCCAACCCCAGTATCACGCCGATGATCGCGCCGCGTCGCGCATCGCTCTCCTGCTTGAAATGTAGGCGCCGCTGTCGGGGCAGGATCAGGCTGCGAATGGCCCGTCGGGCATTGACCAAATCACCGGACACCAGCGCGGCTCCTACCTGGAGGTAGCCTCGGTCCTTGGATTCGTCCACGAAGACATGCCCGCTCACGACCACCTGCTTTGAGTGCGACTGGTCACATCAGCCTACGGGCGGCCTTGGACCACGCCGTTCCTCGCCCTGACGGGCGCCGTCCTCGCCCTCGGGACGCTCACCCCTCCGCACAACCGTCAGCTGGCGCACACGCAGCCGATACCATCGGCGTGACCTGGACAGCGGTGTCCCACGTACCTGAGGGAAGGAACCGGTGTGACCGGCGATCTGGACGAGGAGACCACCGAACGCACCGACTCCGCGGACGCGGCCCTGCGCGCGGACATCCGCCGGCTCGGTACCCTGCTCGGCCAGAGTCTGGTCCGCCAGGAAGGCCAGGAGCTGCTCGACCTGGTCGAGGAGGTACGGGCGCTGGTGCGGGCCGAGCCGGCCGCGGCCGCGCAGCGGCTGGCCGGCCTCGACGTGGCGACCGGGACCCGGCTCGCCAGGGCCTTCTCCATGTACTTTCACCTGGCCAACATCACCGAGCAGACCCACCGCGCGCGGGAACTGCGGCGGATCAGGGCCCGCGAGGGCGGCTGGCTGGAGCGCGCCGCGAAACTGATCGCCGATTGTGGCCTGACCGCGAGCGAGATCGGTACCGTGGCCGCCCGGCTGGCGGTGCGGCCGGTGTTCACCGCGCACCCCACCGAGGCGGCCCGCCGGTCGATCCTCACCAAGCTACGCGCCGTCGCCGATGAACTGGACGCCGAGGCCGCCGCGCAGGCCCTCGACGGGCACCTCGACCGGGGGCACGTCGGGAGTACCGACCGGCGGCTGGCCGAGCTGCTCGACCTGCTGTGGCAGACCGACGAGCTGCGGCTGGAGCGCCCGGAGCCGACCGACGAGGCCCGCAACGCCATCTACTACCTGGTTGAACTGGCCCGCGACGCCGGCCCGCACGTCCTCGACGAGCTGGCTCAGAACCTGCGGGAGCTGGGGGTGGACCTGCCGGTGACGGCGCAGCCGCTCACCTTCGGCTCATGGATCGGCGGCGACCGCGACGGCAACCCGTACGTCACCGCGACGGTCACCCGCGATGTGCTGCTCATCCAGCACGAGTACGGCATCCGCAGCGCCGAGCGGGTGGTCGACGACCTCATCGACCTGCTGTCGTCGTCGAAGCGGCTGCGTGGCATCACCCTGGACCTCGCCGCCAGCCTCGCCGCCGACGTGGACGCGCTGCCCGAGCTGCCACCCCGGTACCGTCGGGTCAACGCCGAGGAGTCCTACCGGCTGAAGCTGCGCTGCGTGCGGCTCAAACTCGCGAACACCCGCGCCCGGCTGGCCGGTGGTACACCGCACCAGCCCGGCCGCGATTATCTCGGTACCGTCGAGCTGATCGGTGACCTGGAGTTGATCCGGGCCTCGCTGGCGCGAAACGCCGGCCAGCTCGCCGCGAGCGGGCGGGTCGCATCCGCCATCCGCGCACTCTCGGCGTTCGGGCTGCACTTGGCCACGCTGGACGTCCGGGAGCACGCCGACGCCCATCACGCGGTCCTCGACGAGCTGTACGGGCGGGTCGGCGAGGTCGGGTACGCCACGCTCGACCGCGGCGCCCGCACCGAACTGCTCATCGGCGAACTGGCCTCGCGCCGGCCACTGTCCGGTGTGGACGTCGCGCTGTCCGCGGCGGCGCGCAAGACGTTCAGCGTGTTCGGCACCGTCCGGCAGGCGCAGGACCGGTTCGGCGCCGACGTGATCGAGTCGTACATCGTCTCGATGACCCGCGGCGTCGACGACGTCCTCGCGCCGGTCGTGCTCGCCCGTGAGGTCGGCCTGGTCGATCTGGTCGCCCGGCCGGCCATGGCCCGGATCGGGTTCGTCCCGCTGCTGGAGACCGCCGCCGAGCTCGACGCCGCCGGTCGGCTCGTCGACGAACTGCTGTCCATTGGGGACTATCGCGCCGTGGTCGCGGCCCGCGGCGACGTACAGGAGGTGATGCTCGGCTACTCCGACTCCAACAAGGAGGCCGGCATCACGACCTCGCAGTGGTCGATCCACCGGGCTCAGCGGGCGCTGCGCGACGTCGCCGCCAAACACGGGGTACGGCTGCGACTGTTCCACGGTCGTGGCGGCACCGTCGGTCGCGGCGGCGGCCCGACCCATGACGCGATCCTGGCCCAGCCGTACGGCAGCCTCGACGGCGCGATCAAGGTGACCGAACAGGGTGAGGTCATCTCCGACAAGTACACGCTGCCGGCGCTGGCTCGCGAGAACCTCGAGCTGACCCTGGCCGCGGTGCTACAGAGCGCGCTGCTGCACGTCGAACCCCGGCAGCCGCCCGAACAGCTCGCCGAGTGGGACGCCGCGATGACGGTCGTCTCCGACGCCGCCTAC
>JAVHWE010000335.1:0-4730 GCA_032160285.1 Micromonosporaceae bacterium
CCCGGTGCCGGCAGTCACCGAACCGGCACCCGCCGGCCAGCGCCAGCACATCGGCGAACGCCCGGTCCAGGCCGGCGGGGGCGCTGATCAACCCGACCGCGCGTAACCCGGGGATGTCGATCACCACCCCTCCCCCGGGCAGCGGGACCAACGCACGGAGGGTGGTGGTGGTGTGCCGGCCCCGCCCGTCGCCGCGCAGGGCCGGCGTCGTCATTGCGGTCGTCCCGGCCAGGGCGTTGACGAGGCTGGACCTGCCCGCCCCCGACGGGCCGAGCAGGCCCAGGGTACGGCCGCGGGTCAGGTACCGCCGCAGATCGGGCAGGCCGTCGCCGGTACGGGCGCTGACCCGGTGCACGGGCACCGCGGGGGCCGACCCGGCGAGCTGAGCCGCGATCAGCGCGGAGTCGGCGACCAGATCGGCCTTGGTCAGAATCAACACCGGTCGGGCGCCGGCGGAGGAGGCCAGCGCGAGCAGCCGCTCGATCCGGGCGGCGTCGGGCGTCGGGTCGAGCGGTTCGACGACGGCCGCCACGTCCAGGTTCGCCGCGAGTACCTCGGCGGGCCCGGCGCCGGCACCGGCCCGGACCACCGCGCCGCGGCGCGGCAGCACCGACTCGACAGTCACCCGCCGGTCGGGCCAGGTGTGGATGACCACCCAGTCTCCCGTGCACGGCAGGACCGTCGGGTCGTGGGCGGCCGCCGCGAGTATCGATCCGGCCAGGCTCGCCCGGACCGAGCCCGCCGCGGCGAGTACCGTGCAGACGCCGCGGTCGACGCGCATCACCCGGGCCGGCCGCCGGTGGGGGCCGTCATAACCGGCGTAGTGGCCGGCGAAGTGTCCGTCCCAGCCGAGGGACGTCAGGTCGAACGTCATACCTGTCCTCTCGAATCCGGTGGGTCCGGATCTGATACGTCGTGCGCCTACGTGGCGCTGCCGCGCTCCCCGGGTGCTCCTGACGGTAGGCATGCGGACGGCCAAGTGAAACCGAATATCGTGACCGGCTGCCTCGCGGCGGCGGACCGCGGTACCGGCGGCCCGGTTCACCGGCCGGCCTAGAGTGTGGACATGAGCGTGGACCCACTCGTCCTGCTACCCGACCTCGACCGGGCTACGGGGCGGTTGCTGGCCACGGCACGCACCCTCGACGACCGGGCCCTGGCGGCGCCGTCGCTGCTCGCCGGCTGGACCCGTGGCCACGTACTGAGCCACGTCGCGCGCAACGCGGACGCCGCCGTACGACTGCTCACCTCGGCCCGGACCGGTGACCGGCGCCCCCAGTACGCCAGCGGCTCGCAGCGCGACGCGGACATCGAGGCGGGTGCGGGCCGGCCGGCCACCGCTCACGTCACCGATCTCGCCACCTCGGCGGCGCGTATCGACGAGGCGGTCGCGCAGATGGCCCCGGAATCCTGGGCGGCGCCGGTCGACTGGCTCAGTGGCCGGTCGACGCCGGCCGCCTACGTGATGTGGGCGCGGCTGCGCGAGGTGGAGGTACACCATGTGGACCTCGACGCCGGGTACGCGCCGGGCGACTGGCCGGCGCCGTTCGTGCACCGGCTGCTGCACGAACTCGCCGCCGACCTGGCCGACGCCATGGTGGCGGCGCGGCTGCGGGCCACCGACCTCGACCATGAACTGACCGTCGGCGCCGACCCGGCGGTGACGGTGAGCGGCCCCGGCCACGCGATCGCCGCGTGGCTCGCCGGCCGACGCGTCGACACCGGGCTGACGGTGGCCCCGACCGGGCCGCTGCCGACCGTACCGAGCTGGAGATGAGGATTCGACCGTGACATACACCGGACAGGTCACCACCGGCGGTTCGCCGGAGATCCGCGAGCTCGCCGCACTGACCATCACCAAGGTCTCCGTGGGCCCGTGGGACAACAACGCCTACCTGCTGAGCAGTGCCGGACAGCGGCTGCTCGTCGACGCGGCCAACGATCCCGAGCGGTTGCTCGAACTGATCGGCGACGGGGGGCTGGCCACGGTGGTGACCACGCACCAGCACCCGGACCACTGGCAGGGCCTGACCGCGGTGGTCGCGGCGACCGGGGCCGAATCGCTCGCGCACCCGGCCGACGCGGCCGAGATCCCGGAGGTCACGAACACCCTCAAGGACGGTGAGACGGTCCGGCTCGGCGACATCGACCTGGAGGTCATCCACCTCGTCGGACACACGCCGGGCTCGATCGCGCTGCTGTACCGCGATCCGGTGGGCCAGCCGCACCTGTTCACCGGTGACTCGCTGTTTCCCGGTGGCCCCGGCCGGACCACGAATCCACAGGATTTCACGTCGCTCATGACGGACCTGGAGACGAAGATCTTCGGCCGGTTGCCGGACGATACCTGGATCTACCCGGGTCATGGCAACGACAGCACCCTCGGAGCCGAGCGGCCGGCACTCCCGGAGTGGCGCGCACGCGGCTGGTGACCGGCGGCCCAGCGGGGCCGCTCAGCCCGGCCCCTGCTCCAAACGTCGACCGGCCGCCATTGTCGCAGAACGGACATATACTCCGCTAATAGGAGCCATACGGCTGACTCAGGTCGCCGACGGTGCTGCCGATAGAGATGACACGGAGTGCTCCGTGGGCTGTGCCGAAGGGGTGATATGAGCCAGATGTCCCATCCGCTGCTGGAAGCCCTCCGGCGGCGGGGTGCGGACCCGGATGCGCTCGCCAAGGCTGCCGTGGAGGCCGAGCGCACCGGGCGCTCCATCCGTGCGGTCCTGATCAACGACCTCATCGTCACCGAGACCGAACTCACCGAAGCCTCCGCCGACGTGTACGGGATCGCCAGCGTCGATCTGGTCGGCTACCCCATTGATCCGGTCGCGGTGGCCAAGATTCCGCTCGCCCTCATCCTCCGGCACCGGGTGCTGGGGCTCTCGCTCACCGACAGCGAGATCGTCGTCGGCATCACCGACCCCGCCGACGTCATGGCCCTCGACGACGTCCGCGCCGCCACGGGTCTGACCGTACGCCCGGTCGTGGTCGCCCGTACCGAGCTCCGGAAGATCATCGACCGGCTGCGTCGGGCGGAGAACAACCTCGGCGACATCGCCGAGTCGCTACGCCCGGAACAGGCCGCGTCGGTCGCGACGGTGGGCGAGGACGCGCCGATCGTGCGCTACGTCAACTCGCTGCTCGAACAGGGGATTCAGAACCGCGCGTCCGACCTGCACCTCGAACCGACCGAAAACGACATGCGCATCCGGTACCGGATCGACGGTGTGCTGCACGAGATGGACACGGTTCCCAAGAACGTACAGTCGGCCCTGATCTCCCGCTTGAAGATCATGTCCAATGTGGATATCACGGAACGTCGGATACCCCAGAACGGTCGGATCACCGTCCAGATCGGCAAGCGCTCGGTCGACCTCCGGGCGGCCACCCTGCCCACGGTGTGGGGCGAGAAGGTGGTACTCCGGATCCTCGACACCGGCGGCATCGACCTCAAGTTGAGCAGCCTCGGCTTCACCGACGCGAACTTCGAACGGTTCTCCCGATCGTTCAGCAAGCCGCACGGGATGGTGCTGGTGACCGGCCCCACCGGCTCCGGCAAGTCAACCACGCTCTACGCGACGTTGGCGGAAATCAACGACGCCACGGTGAACATCATCACGGTCGAGGATCCGGTCGAGTACCGGTTGTCCGGGGTCAACCAGGTCCAGGTCGACCACAAGGCCGGCCTGACCTTCGCCGCGGTACTGCCGGCGATCCTACGCTCCGACCCGGACGTCGTACTGATCGGCGAGATCCGCGACCGGGTCACCGCACAGCTCGCGGTGGAGGCCGCGCTGACCGGTCACCTGGTGCTGTCCACATTGCACACCAACGACGCGCCGAGTGCCGTGACCCGGCTGACCGAGATGGGCATCGAGCCGTTCCTGGTGGGCTCGTCCGTGGACTGCGTGCTGGCGCAGCGGCTCGCCCGGCGGCTGTGCGACTGGTGTAAGAAGGAGTACGCGCCCGAGGAGTCCGACCTGGTCGGCGCACGCTGGCCGGAGGATCTCATACCGGTGCCGTCGGTGCTCTGGCGGTCGGTCGGCTGCCGCTCCTGCTCCAACACCGGCTACCGGGGTCGGATCGCCCTGCACGAGGTGATGCCGATGTCGCACACGATCGAAGCGCTGACGGTCCGGCGGGCATCCGCGCACGAGGTACACGAGGCGGCCATCGCCGAGGGCCTTCGAGATTTGCGCGTCGACGGACTCACCAAGGCCGTCGAGGGGCTGACGTCGATTCAAGAGGTGCTCCGCGTCGCGGTCTGACCCGGCTACTTCTCGCCGATGTTGTTCAACGGCGCGGCATTCTGGATGTTCGCCGGCGCGTTCCATTTCTGCAGCGTCGACTGGGTGCACGGCTGTACGACGATCTTGCTCACACCGCCGTCGGCCGGCTGCGGGTCGGCCAACATCGCGCTCGGATCCTGGGGCTGGAGGCATCTCTGCGGACTGCTGTCGTCCATGATGACGTAGCTCGTGCGGTAGTCCCCGGTGTCACCGGTGACGGTCCACGCCGAGTGGATCGGCCCGGCGGCCGGGCACGCCACGATCTTGACGAACTGCAGCGGCGCGATCGATGCCGGACTCTGCAGGCAGTACCGGCCGACCGGGCTGCCCTGGGTCGGATTGGTGTTCGGTGAGGTGGTCGTGATCAGTCCGGTCACGCCGGTCGGACCGGCCGGAACGGGGCTCGGCAACGCCCACTTCTGATTCCAGTCCACCGGC
>JAVHWE010000434.1:0-6578 GCA_032160285.1 Micromonosporaceae bacterium
TCCGGGTCGCCGGAGCGGCGGGCCCACTCGATCGACGCCGACAGGTACCCGATCACCGCGTCGAACCACACGTAGATCCGCTTGTCGGGCCGGTCCCGCCAGCCGTCCAGCGGAATCGGTACGCCCCACTCCAGGTCGCGGGTGATCGCCCGGGGTTGCAGGTCGTCGATCAGGTTGCGGGAGAACCGCAGCACGTTGGGGCGCCACCCGTCCCGGTCGCCGAGCCACTTCGACAGCGCCTCGGCGAGGGCCGGCAGATCGAGGAAGAAGTGCTCGGCATCGACGAACTCCGGCGTCTCACCATTGATCTTCGAGCGCGGGTTGATGAGCTGCTCCGGATCGAGCTGGTTACCGCAGTTGTCGCACTGGTCCCCGCGCGCCGCCCCGTACCCGCAGATCGGGCAGGTGCCTTCGATGTATCGGTCGGGCAGCGTCCGACCGGTCGACGGCGAGATCGCGCCCAGCGTGGTCCGGGCCACGATGTACCCGTTGCGGTGCAGGGTGGCGAACAGTTCCTGCACGACCGCGTAGTGGTTGCCGGTGGTGGTGCGGGTGAACAGGTCGTAGGACAGGCCCAGGCCGTGCAGGTCCTCCACGATCACCCGGTTGTACCGGTCGGCCAGCTCGCGTGGGGTCACCCCGTCCGCGTCGGCCTGCACCTGGATCGGGGTGCCGTGCTCGTCGGTACCGGAGACCATGAGTACGTCGTGGCCGGCCATCCGCATGTACCGGCTGAACACGTCGGACGGGACCCCGAAGCCGGAGACGTGGCCGATGTGGCGGGGGCCGTTGGCGTAGGGCCAGGCGACCGCCGCGAGAACGTGACTCATGGTGGTTAAGAGTAGTGACCCGGCCCCCGGCCGCGTGAACCGGCACTTTGCCCCGTCGACACGGACCTGAACTGCGTGTTCCCCGCCGGTGCGCGGTGTGCAATGAGATCGTGACCGAGTCCGCCCCGAAGCCGCCCGACGCCGCCGTCCCGGAGCCGCCCGCCGTCCCGGAGCCGCCCGCCGCGCCGCCGCCCGCCGCGCCGCCGCCTCGGGTTGCCGTCCGGCGGGACGGGTTCCCGCACTGGCCGGAGAACAGCGCACAGATGGTGCCGGCGGCCGCGAAGCCGACGTTCCACGCCCGGCCCCAGGCCGTGCTGGCGCGGCGGGTACGGGCGGGCCGGCCGCTGTCGACCTCCTACTCGACGGGCGACGGTTCGACCGACTGGTCGACCGACGGGTCTACCGACGCGACGACGATCGGGCCGACGAACCGGTCGGTGTACCGCTCGTCGGCCTGGTTGTCGGCGCGCCGTCCGTCCGCGACCGCCCGACCCTGGTGGCGGGGCAGCTCGCGGCAGCGCCGACCCGCCACCGGCCTGGCCGGCCTGCTGCTGCTCGCCCTGCTCGCGGCGTTCTTCGGATGGGTGAGCGCGGACCCGTTCTGGTTGGCGGTCGGGCACGCCGAAACCGGTACCGCCACCGTCACCCGGTGTGCCGGGTCCGGACTGGGCGCGCGTTGCGTCGGTACCTTCACCGCGCCGGGCCTGCACCGCGAGCGGGTGGCGCTGAGCGCACTGCCGCCGGCCGCACACCACCCGGGGGTGGTGCTACCGGCCCGGATGGTCTCGGCGGGTGGCCGGATCGCGTACGCGGGCAACCCGGCCGCCCTGCACCTGCGGTGGGTACTCGGCATCGCCCTGGTCGTCCTGTGCGGTCTCGGCATCGGCTGGGTCACCGGCGCCGGGCGGCTGGCCGACCGGCGGGCCCGCACGGCCGGGTACGCGACCAGCGTCGCCGCCCCGCTGCTGCTGTTGATCGGAATGCTCATCGTCAGCTGGTAACGCGTCCGCCCGCAACCTCGTCGCCCGGGGACCGCGCGTGGACCACGTTGTACACCTCACGCCTGGGCAGCCCGTGCCCGGTCGCGACGGCCACGATCGCGGCCTTGCGCGGCGTACCCGCGGCTTCCAGCTCGCCGACCGCGGCCCGCAGGTCCGTGTCGGTCGGGCGCACCGCGGGCGCCGCCGGCGCCCCCGCGACGACGATGGTGATCTCACCGCGCGGCGGATCGGCGAGCGCGCCGGCCGCGAGCTGGCCGAGCCCGCCGCGCCGGACCTCCTCGTACACCTTGGTCAGCTCGCGGCACAGCGCCGCCGGCCGGTCGGTGCCGAACGCGTCGGCGAGGTCGGCCAGCGTGTCGTGCACCCGGTGCGGCGCCTCGAAGAAGACCAGCGTGCGGGCCTCGGCCGCGAGCTGGCGCAGCCGCGCCCGCCGTTCGCCGGTACGCCGGGGCGGGAAGCCCTCGAAACAGAACCGGTCCGACGGCAGGCCGGACAGGGCCAGGGCGGTGGTCACCGCGCTCGGCCCGGGGGCGGCGGTCACCGGTACCCCGGCGTCGAGCGCGGCCCGGACGAGCCGGTAGCCGGGGTCGGACACGCTGGGCATACCGCCGTCGGTGATCAGCGCGACCGTCGCCCCGCCGCCGAGCGCGGCGACCAGCTCGGGGGTACGGCGCTGCTCGTTTCCCTCGAAGTAGGAGACGATCCGACCCGGTACCGTGATGTCGAGCTCGCGGGCCAGCCGGGCCAGCCGGCGGGTGTCCTCGGCGGCCACGATATCCGCCGTGACCAGTACCTCCCGCAGCCGGCTGGACGCGTCGGCGACGTTGCCGAGCGGCGCGCCGAGCAGGATGAGGGGCACGGTGCGCCTCCTTTCCGCGGCGGTCGGGGTGCACGAGCGTCGCATGGGCAGCCTACGATCGCCGGGTGAGTTCCGGTGTAGCGACCGACGGCGCGGTGACCGTCTCCGCGGCTGAGGCCGCCGTGTCCGCGGCCGACCCGACCCGTCCGGGCGGGGGCGAAGCGGGTCCGGCCGACTCGCCGGTGCCCGACCAGGTGCGCCGCCGGCTGCTGCCCAGGGTCGGCCGGGATCCGCGATCGTGGTTGGCCACCGGCTTCGTGGTGGGGATCGCGGCGGTGCTCCGGCTGATCGGCCTGGCTCACCCGCGCGGCAAGATCTTCGACGAGACCTACTACGCCACCGAGGGCCAGGAGCTCTTCGACCACGGCGTGGAGTGGCGGCCCGAGACGAACCGCGGCGACTTCGTCGTGCATCCGCCGCTGGGAAAGTGGATCATCGGTACGGGTGAGTGGCTCTTCGGTCGTAACGGCCACGGTGGCTGGCTGACCTACGGCGAGTTCGGCTGGCGCATCGCCGCCGCCCTGTTCGGCACCGTCTCGGTGCTGCTGCTGATCAGGATCGCCCGCCGGCTGTTCGGGTCGACCCTGCTGGGCTGCGCGGCGGGCCTGCTGATGGCCCTGGACGGCCTGCACTTCGTGCTGTCGCGATCGGCCCTGCTCGACATCTTCCTGATGACGTTCATCCTGGCTGCGTTCGGCTGCCTGTTGCTCGACCGTGACCAGCGACGGGCCAGGTGGCTCGCCGCGCTCCAGGCCGGCCTCGACCCGACGATGCCGGGTCCGGCCGGTCGGGCACGGCTCGGGGTGCCCTGGTGGCGGCTGGCCGCCGCGGTCATGATCGGCTGTGCCGGCGCGGTCAAGTGGAGCGCGCTGTGGCACTTCGCGCTGTTCATCGCGTTGATCATTTTTTGGGAGGTGGGCACGAGGCGGGCGGTCGGCGGTCGCCGTCCCTGGCGGGACACGCTGCTCGACGAGCTGGGCTGGGTGGCGGCGTTCATCGGCATCGCGCTGGCGGTGTACATCGTCTCGTGGACCGGCTGGTTCCTCACCGATACCGGATGGAACCGGCACTGGCTGGCGTCGACGGGCAAGCACGAGTACCCCGTCATCGGTGCCCTGCAGAATCTGTGGGAGTACCACAAGCAGGCGTTCCGGTTCCACGAGGGGCTGCACGACAAGCACAAGTACCAGTCCTGGCCGTGGCAGTGGCTGCTGCTGGGCCGGCCGGTCGCGTTCTACTACAGCAGCGACGGTTCCTGCGGCGCGCCGAGCTGCTCGTCGGAGGTGCTGCTGCTGGGCACCCCGCTGCTGTGGTGGTCGTTTCTGCCGGCGCTTGCCGGGCTGGCCTGGTTCGGTACCACCCGCCGGGACTGGCGGGCGGCGGCCATCGGCCTCGGCGCGGCGACCGGCCTGGTGCCCTGGTTCTGGTACGAGATCAAAGACCGCACGATGTTCCTCTTCTACGCCCTGCCGGCGCTGCCGTTCCTGATCCTCGCGGTCGTGTACGTGCTGGGTTCGATCATCGGGCCGACGCCCTCCCGCGCCGGGCCGCTGACCGACCGGCGACTGTTCGGCACGATCTTCGCCGCCGTCTACGTGACCCTCGTCGCGCTCTGCTTCGCGTACTTCTATCCGATCTATACCGGGAAGGTCATCACCTACGCGCAGTGGATGGCCCGGATGTGGCTCGGCGGTCGCTGGATCTAGGTTCGCCCGGGTCACGGACGCAGGATCACCTTCCCGGTGGTCCGCCGGGCTCGCATGTCGCGGTGGGCGCGCGCGGCGTCGGCAAGCGGGTACTCCCCGCCCACCACCGGTGCCAACCGCCCCTGCGCGACCAGCCCGAACAGCTCCACCAGCGGCGGTCCGAACGCGCCGGGCAGGCTCAGCACCGGACTGAGCCAGAAGCCCACCACCGCCGCGTTGTGCTTCATCAGCGCCACCGCGTCGATCGGGGCCGCGGCCTGCCGGGACGCCTGGCCGTACGTGACCAGCCGACCGAACGGCGCGAGCGTGCCGAGCGCGGCGTCGAACGTGGCCCCGCCGACCGCGTCGAGGATCACGTCGACCGGGCGGCCGCCGTTGGCGTCGCGGACCCGTTCGGCGTACCCGTCCGGGTCACCCGGCACCGCCACGTCGGCGCCCAGGTCCAGGGCCAGCTTCCGCTTGTCCTCGGTGGACGCGGTGGCGATGACCCGGCCGGCGCCGAACGCCTTCGCCAGCTGCACGGCGAGTGACCCCACCCCACCGGCGGCGGCGTTCACGACCACGCTCTCGCCGGTCGCGAGCCGCGCGCAGGTCCGCAGCAGATGCCACGCGGACAGCCCCTGTACGAGCAGCGCCAACGCCTCCCCGTCGCCGATCGCCTCCGGTACCTCGACGGCCAGCGCCTCCGGTACGACGGCCCGCTCGGCGTACCCGCCGCGCGGGCTCGGCCCCATCAGTCGGCGGCCGTCGCCACCGCGGCCGACCACCTCCGCCCCGGGCACCATCGGCAGCGGTGGATTGCTCAGGTAGGACCCGTCCGCGAGGTGCGTGTCGGCGTAGTTGACGCCCGCCGCCGCCACGTCGATCAGCAGATAACCGGGGTCGACCGCCGGCTCAGGAAGCTCCACAAGCCGGAGCACCTCCGGGCCCCCGTGCTCGGTGATCTGAATCGCTCGCATCCCCGCACCCTATGACCGCCGCTTCGCCGCCGCCGCCCCGCCCGCCCTGCCGATCACGAAGCCTGCCCGCCCCTGCCGAGCACCAGCGATGAACGTGATCTGATCTATGCGCACCTAACATTTCTTCGTGGTCGAAGCGGGGCGGGACATGGTCGACTATGTGGCGGAGCTGTTCTCGCTGGTTGGGCGGGTGGCTCTGGTCACCGGCGGAAACTCCGGGATCGGGCGCGCCATCGCGGCCGCACTCACCGACGCGGGGGCCAGCACCGTTGTGCTGGCCCGCGATGAGCAGCGGCTGCGGGCTACCACCGACACCCTGGACCGGGCCGCGTACGTCGCCGTCGACCTCGGTGACCGGGCCGCGCTCGCCGCCGCGGCCGACGCGGCGGTACGGCCGTTCGGTGAGCCGGACATCCTCGTCAACGCGGCCGGCATCAACCCCCGGCCACCGCTGGCGGACCTGACCATCGACGACTGGGACCGGATCTTCGCCGTCAACCTGGACGCCCCGTTCCTGCTCGGCCAGCGGTTCGGGCCGGGGATGGCCGGACGCGGCTGGGGTCGCATCATCAACATCGTGTCCCAGCAGGCTGTTCGCGCCTACGGCAACAGCGGTGGGTACGGCGCCGCGAAGGCCGGCCTGGCGGGGCTCACCCGGTCGCAGGCGGAGGCGTGGTCGCGGTACGGCGTGTGCGCCAATGCGATCAGTCCGGGCGTGGTCGACACCCCGATGACCGCGGCGATCTTCGCCGACCCGGCCCGGTCGGCCGCCACCGCGGCCCGCACCATGATCGGCCGCAACGGCGTGCCCGGTGACTTCGCCGGGTTGGCGGTGTTCCTCGCCGGCCCGGCCAGCCAGTACGTGACCGGTCAGACGATCTTCGTGGACGGCGGCTTCTCGGTGGCCTGACCCACCCGCCGTTGCCGAGTGACCTCGTACAGCAGGATGCTCGCCGCCGTTGCCGCGTTCAACGAGCTCGTCGAGCCGCTCATCGGGATGCGGACCATCCGGTCACAGGCCTGCCGCCAGGCCGCGCTCAGCCCGACCGTCTCGTTGCCGATCAGCAGCAGGATCGGTCCGGTCAGGTCCACCTCGGCGGCGTCCAGGTCCGCCGACTCGTCTGCCCCGACAACCGGGCACCGGCCGCCCAGCCAGTCGAGGACCGGCCGGTGCGAGGACAACCGCACGACGGGTACCGAGACGATCGAGCCGGTACTGGCCC
>JAVHWE010000517.1:0-11431 GCA_032160285.1 Micromonosporaceae bacterium
CGACGCCGCGTCAGGGCCCAGTAACCGAAGAACACCGCACAGGCCAGGGCGGTCAAAAAGAGGATTTCCTCGTTGATGAATGCCTGATAGGTGGCGAGAAGGCCGAGGATGACCCCGTGACGCAGCGTGCGCTGTCCTTTCCGCAATTCCAGGACCTGCGCCAGTATCAAAGGTATGACGAACTGCGACGCGATGTTGGGATGTGCGAGCGCCTGTGCCAGCATCCCGGGGCCGAAGCCGCATACCATGCCGCCGACCAACGCGGCGACCCGCGACTCGACCACGTACCGCGACAGGAACCAGTACCAGGAGACCGCGGTCCCGGCGAGCGCGATGACCGTCATGAGCGCGAACGATGCCTGCGCTCCGAACAGCAGCGTGACGGGTACGAGAGGAATGGTCAGCCCGTACGCCGGCGTGTTGGCCATCAGGTTGACGCCGTCCGGAACGTTCATCTGAGTCAAGATGAACGGGTTCTCGAACTTCGTCACCACGCGGGTGGCCCACACCAGGAAGTACTCGAAGTAGATGTGGTCCTGGGTGTTGTCGGCGACCAGGTAGCGGCCCATGTAGCGCCACATGCGATCGGTGACCCAGCCGGCAAGCAGCAGGTATCCGATGACCGCCCGCAGGTCGGGATTGCGCAGGAGGGTACGCCAGCGAGCCACCGGCACACCCTCGGCGGGCGCGGGCGCCGTCGGTTCCGCGGCCGCGTCGGTAGCCGGCTGATGCGTGGGATCGACATCCCGACTCTGCTCGCGCCGCGTCGGTGTGTCCGAGGTGACGCTCACAGCGCCTGCCCCATGCTCATCCTCCAAGTGTGGTTTACCGGCGACGGTCGTGCCCGCGCGGCCCTCATTGCCGAGCCAGCCGTGCGGTGCACGGCCGCCCGGGGACAAGCCAGTGAGCGGACCGGATCGTCACTTCACGTGACAATGCGGTCTCCCGAACGCCACGGGTGGCGACCGGGTACATGAAATATTGCCACACAAGCCAATGACCCTACTGGGCCGGAGCAACCTTCCCCGTGCGGCCGGCATCGAACCCGTGGCGCCGCGACGACGTACGCCGTTATGCCGACAATCAGCTCTAAAACGATCAAACCGGCCAATCACCCTAAACCACGGCTCGCGAACGGCATTAGTGCGACGAAAGGTCCATAAGAGGATGGGACAGCTATGACGGTGACCACAATTCGGAAGGTCGGCCGGCGGGCTGCCGTTGTGCCGGTTGCCGATGTGATCAGTGTCCCCGGGCCTCACCATATCGCCGCCGCGAAATACCGTTCGGCTGGAATCGCGACGTGCCGCTCGCCGAGAGGCGACCTGCACATCGGCCCTAACGTTGCGCCCCCGCGGTCGGCCGACCGCGGGGGCGCAACGTATGTCGGCGCACCCCGCCGGACTTGGCTTTCCCCACCGGGCTGGGAGAAGATTCCCGCATGTCACCGGCGCCGGAACCGACGAGCGGGAGTGCTCACGGCGCCTGGCTGGGTCGGCCGGCGTGACCGCTCCCGACCTGACCACGTCGCCGCGCGACACGGTGACCCGGGGCGACCCGGCGCCGCGCGGGCGACCGTTGCGGGCCGCCGACCCGGACCCCGCCCGGCGGCTGCGCGTGCTGCTCGTCGAGGACGACCCGGGGGACGCGTTTCTGGTACAGGAACTGTTGATCGAAGCCGGCGCACCGGTCGACCTGGAGCTGGCCACCAGCATGGCGCAGGCCCGAGCGCGGCTGCGCTTCGTCGACTGCGTACTGCTCGACCTCGGCCTTCCCGACGCCAGCGGGTTGAGCGGTCTCCGCGCGCTGCTGGATGAGTCCGGCGGGGCGGCGGTATGCGTGCTCACCGGCCTGGAAGACGAGCACCTCGGCGTCGCGGCGGTCGGCGAGGGCGCGCAGGACTACCTTGTCAAGGGCCAGGTCGATGGTGTGCTGCTGACCCGCGCGGTGCGGTACGCCGTCGAGCGCAAGCGGGCCGACGAGAACGCCCGGCGGCTGCACGAGGCGGAGCTGCGGCAGGCAGAATCGGCTCGGTTGGAGCGCGGCCTGCTCCCCCCGCCACTCATCGACGCGGCCACGCGCGGTCTGGTGGCGTTCTACCGGCCCGGTCGCCACCGCGCGCTGCTCGGCGGGGACTTCTACGACGTCATCGAGGTGTCGTCGGGCCACCTCCAGCTTCTCGTCGGCGACGTCTGTGGACACGGCGTCGAAGAGGCGGCGCTGGGCGTCACGCTGCGGGTGGCCTGGCGGGCGCTGATCCTGGCCGGCGTCGATGACGACTCGGTACTGCCCGCGCTGGAGCAGGTCCTGGTCTCCGAGCGCCGCTCCGAGGAACTCTTCGCGACCGTTGCCATGGTCAGCGTCGACGTGGGGCAGGGACGGGCGTGGGTACGCCTGGCCGGCCATCCGCCGCCCTTGCTGCTGACCGCTGACGGAGGCGCGCCGTGCGAGGTCGACTCGGGTCTGGTGCTCGGCGTGCTGCCCGGCATGCAGTGCCCCCCGACCGAGGTAAGGCTGCCGGGCGCGGACTGGGGACTGCTGATCTACACCGACGGCGTGATCGAAGGGCTGGACGGCGGCGTCCGCAGCCGGCTCGGTGTCGACGGCCTGCGGGCGCTGCTCGACGGCTACCGCACGCGCGTACCGACACCACAGGAGTTGCCGCGGTGGCTGGTCGGGCAGGCCGAGACGCGCAACGGTGAGCCCCTCGCCGACGACGTGGCGATGCTCTACCTCAACGCGGGCGGTGCGAGATGGTGAGCTCGTGGACGCTGGGCCGGCGGATCACCGCGCTGTGTGCCGTGATCGCGGTGCTGCTCGGCGCGATCGCCGTCACCGCGGCGGTGGCCGCGGCGTCCAGCCGTGCTCAGGTCAAGAAGCTGATCAACCAGGCCGGCCCGCTGCGCGTCGCCGCGGCCCAACTGCCCGGCTTCCTGGTCGACCAGGAGACCGGGGTACGGGGGTATGCGATGACCCGTACGGACGATTCGCTCACCCCGTACCGCAACGGCGTAGCCCGACAGCTCCGGCTCACCGCGGACATGCGTGAGCTGACCGACGACCGGACCGTCCTCGCCCTGCTGGCCTCGATCGACGCCAGGACGGCCGGCTGGCGGGCCAGGATCGCGGAGCCGACGCTCGCCGCCGTGAGAGCCGGCGGTCGGGCCGAGGACATGCCCGTCATGACGGATGCGGCGAAGGCCGAGTTCGACGGGATCCGAACCACGGTGGCGGCGTTGCAGGCCCGGGTGAACGCCAACCGGGACGCCCTGGTCAACGAGATACGCCGAGGTCAGAACGTGGTGGTGACGCTGCTGATCCTGGCCGCGGCGGTCGTCGTACTGGCCGGTGCCGCGCTCGCGCTGCTGATGCGTCGACTCGTGACCAGGCCGGTGGTCACCCTGGCCAGCGAGGTGCGGCGGGTCGCCGGCGGCGAGTACGACCTGGAGATCGCCAGTACCGGACCGCCCGAGGTGGCCCGGCTGGCCGCCGACGTCAACGCGATGCGCCAACAGATCGTCGCCGACCTCGGCACCGTGCGGCAGGGCCGGCGTGCGGTGGAGGAGGCCAACAGCCAGCTCGGCGACGCCAACAGCCGCCTCGAACGGCAGGCGGCGGAGCTGACCCGGTCCAACCGGGATCTCGAGCAGTTCGCGTACGTCGCGTCGCACGACCTGCAGGAGCCACTCCGCAAGGTCGCCAGCTTCTGCCAGCTGCTGCAACGTCGGTACGCCGGCCAACTCGACGAGCGGGCCGACCAGTACATCCTGTTCGCGGTCGACGGCGCGCAACGGATGCAGCGACTGATCAACGACCTGCTGGCGTTCTCCCGGATCGGACGCATCACCAACGGGTTCACCGACGTCGACCTGAACCGCCTGGTCGCTGATGCGGCCAGCCTCCTCGGCTGGCGCTCCGACCAGGTCGACGGACACATCAGCTGGTCGACCCTGCCGACCGTATGCGGCGAGGAACCGCTGCTGTCGGCGCTGTTCACCAACCTGATCAGCAACTCGCTCAAGTTCCGCCACCCGGACCGGCCACCGAAGGTACGGCTGGAGGCCGAGCGGGTCGGCGGCGAGTGGCAGATCTCGTGCATCGACAACGGTATCGGTATCGAACCGGAGTACGCGGACAAGATTTTCGTCATCTTCCAGCGGCTGCACCCGAAGCACGAATACCCCGGTACCGGGATCGGTCTGGCGATCACGAAGAAGATCGTCGAGTACCACGCCGGCCGGATCTGGCTGGACCCGGCCGCCCGGGAGGGTGCCGTCATCCGGTTCACCCTGCCGGTGGTGCCGGCGAAGCCGGATGTCGATCCGAAACTCCGGCCGGCGTGGATCCCGTCGGCCCGCGACAGCACCCACGCCGAGGAGATCACGCCATGACCGATGCCATGTTCGCACCGAGCCCCACCCCGATCGAGGTGCTGCTGGTCGAGGACGATCCGGGTGACGTACTGATGACGCAGGAGGCGTTCGAGGAGCACAAGGTCCGCAACAAGCTCGCCGTGGTCAACGACGGTACCGAAGCGATCGCGTACCTGCGCCGCCAGGGCCCGTACGCGACGGTGGGCCGGCCGGACCTGATCCTGCTCGACCTGAACCTGCCCCGACGCGACGGCCGCGAGGTGCTCGCCGAGATCAAGAACGATCCCGACCTGTGCCAGATCCCGGTTGTCGTGCTGACCACGTCGCAGGCGGACGAGGACGTCGTGCGCAGCTACCAGCTCCATGCCAACGCGTACGTGACGAAGCCGGTCGACTTCGACCGGTTCATCTCGGTGGTGCGCCAGATCGACGACTTCTTCGTCAGTGTGGTGAAGCTCCCGCCGCGGACGTGAGGTTCGCGCCGGCTCCGAGGTTGGCCAGCAGGAGCGTTTCGGCCAGGCATACCCGGGCGAACTCGGTCAGGTGCAGGCTCTCGTTCGGTCCGTGGGCCCGCGAATCCGGATCCTCCACCCCGGTGACCAGAATGGACGCCGCCGGAAAGAGTTCGGCGAAGGTGGCGATGAACGGGATCGACCCACCCACCCCGATGTCGACCGGTGCGGTGCCGTCCCACGCCGTCGTGAACGCCGCGCGAGCCGCGTCGTACGCCGGGCCGGTGGCGTCGACCGCGTAGGGCTCACCACCGGACTCCAGGGTCACCGTGACCCGCGCTCCCCACGGCGCGTACCGCTGCAGGTGCGCGGTCAGCGCGGCGAGCGCCGACCGCCAGTTGTCGCCCGGCGCGATACGCACGCTGACCTTCGCTTTCGCGACCGGTACCAGTGCGTTGGGTGCCTCCGCGGTGGCTGGCGCGTCGATGCCGAGGACCGAGACCGCCGGCTTCGTCCAGACCCGCTCGACGAGCCGACCGGTACCTATCAACTGGACCCCGTCGAGCACGCCGGCCTCGTGGCGGAACCGGTCGGTCGGGTAGTCGAGCGCGGCCGCGCTACCGCGCACCAGACCGTCGACAACCACCTCGCCGGTCTCGTCGTGCAGTGTCGCGAGGAGCCGGCACAGGCTGGTCAGCGCGTCCGGGACGGCCCCGCCGAACATTCCACTGTGTACCGCGTGGTCCAGCGTGCGGACCTCGACGAAGGCGTTGACCAGGCCGCGTAGCGCGGTGGTGAGCGCGGGCTGGCCGACGTCCCAGTTTCCGGAGTCGGCGATCACGATGACGTCGGAGGCCAACTCGTCGCGATACCCGCGCAGTAGCGCGTCGAGCGAGTCCGAACCGAACTCCTCCTCGCCCTCCACGAACACGACCACGCCGACCGGCAGCGCGTCGCCGAACGCGCGCAGCGCCGCCACGTGTGTCATCACGCCGGCCTTGTCGTCGGCGACTCCGCGCCCGTACAGGCGACCGTCGCGCTCGGTCGGCTCAAACGGTTCGCTGCGCCACTGGGCCGGGTCGCCGATCGGCTGCACGTCGTGGTGGGCATACAGCAGGACGGTCGGCGCGCCGGGCGGCGCCGGCCGGCGGCCGATGACGGCCGGCTGGCCACCCGCCCGGACCACCCGGACGTCGGGCAGGCCGACGCCGCGGAGCAGGTCTGCGACGGCCGCCGCGGACCGCTCGACGTGGCTGTGGTCGAAGCCGTCGAAGGCCACGCTCGGGATGCGGACCAGGCGCTCGAGATCCGCCCGTACGCCGGGCATTTCGCGCTCGATCGCCGCGCGCAACTCGCCCTCGGTCAACGGTAGCGTCATGTGTGCGATCGTATGCCGGCCGCCACGATGGCGCCGGAGCGGAGGACCCTCGGGTGGCTATCGAGGCGGGTCGCCGGGCGAGCCCGGGTCGTGGGGTGGGTTCGCGTCGGGTGGGTTGTCGGTGTCGGTGGGATCGGCGTGGGTCGCCGCGGACCAGGCGTCCCCCGGGCCGGCCGCGCCACCGCCGTTGGCCGGCGGCCGTCCCGCGCCGGTGCCCGCGTTGGCCATGAAATCACGGACCCGGCCCGCGCCGGCGCCGACCCAGTCGCCGGCTCCGTCGCCGAGCCTGCGCAGCAGCGACACCAGCGGATCCTGCGAGCGGGCGAAACCCTCCCGGTACGAATCGGCGGCGGCCTTCACATCCTCGCGGACCGAGGAGGAGCCGCGCGGAGCATCCCGGCGCGGGTACTCGCCGCCGAGGATGCGCTGGTACTCCCCGGAATCGATCCACGCGCGCAGCGCCGCCGCCCGCGCCACCGGCAACGGGTGACTGCGGTCCAGTACCATGCCGAGCTTGAGCATGCTGTCGCGCAGGTCGCCGGCGCTGTCGTACTCGGCCGCCTGGCCCAGGAACTCGGCGACGTCAACCTCAGACAGGTCGCCACCGCCGGCCAGCTTCATCTCCACCCGCAGCGACGCGTGGGTGTCCTGGCTGGCCAGCAACCCGGCCCGATCGGCGGACAGCTCGGCCTTGCGCCACCACTCCCGCAGCGCCGCCGAAATCGCGCGCAGCGCCAGCGACCCGACCGGCAGCCAGGACAGCCGCACCGCCCAGTCGTGCAGGATGATCGCCATCGTCCGGTACACCGCGTGGCCGCTCATCAGGTGGCCGATCTCATGACCGAGGAGCACGCGCAGCTCGTCGTCGTCGAGCAGCTCCAACGAACCGGAGTTGACCACGATGAACGGCTTCGACATGCCGATACACATGCCGTTGATCGACCGGTCGTACTGCACGTACAGCTCGGGCAGGTCCGCCAGGTCGAGCGTGGCCGCCGCCTCCGCGAACAGGCGGAAGACCCGTGGGTACTGGCGGTCGCTGACCCGGATCGCGCTGCCCAGGTACTCCAGCCGCAGCGCCCGCTCGTTCCACAGCCCGGACAGCGCCTTCAGTACCTCGTCGAAGCCGCGCAGCTCGCGCAGCGCCGCGAGCGCGCCCCGGTCGGCGGGGTGCTCCCAGGCGCGGGAGCTGATCCCGGTCAGGACGACCCTCCTGCGCACCGGTACGTTGCCGTTGTCTTCACTGTCCGTGGTCATGGGCCTGTCCCTCTCCCCCGGTTAGCCGTCACCCGGATCGTCCTCCGCCGCGGAGCTGCCGTAAATACTCGGTGCGCGGGTCGTGCGGCGCCGTCGGAGCGCCGTCGACGAGCAGGTCGACATGCTCCACGGTACGGTCCGCCGCAAAATGCCGGTGCTCCTCGGCCTGCCAGCGCAGCCACTGGGGCCGCAGCGCTTCGCCGTCGCGGGCGATTCCGCGCGCCAGTCGCAGGTCGGGCGGGGCGGACACGAACACCGACAGGGTCAGTTCGGCGCGGATCGCGGCCCGGGCGCTGGTCACGCCCTCGAGGAGCAAGACATCCGGTACCGCGACGGCGAGGTACTCCCCGAAGCGAGCCGCCTCCCAGTCGTAGCGCTGGTAGGCACCGGGGTGCCCGCGGCGGAGTTTGGCCAGCACGTCGCGCTCCAACCGCGGCCAGAAGGTCGCCATGCCCGCCCAGCCCGCAAGCAGGTCATCGACGTGCAGCTCGGCCACCGTCGCGCCGGTGGCCCGGACCGCGCCGGCCAGCCGCCCGGCGAAGGTGGTCTTGCCCGCGCCGGCCGGCCCATCGACGGCAACCATCCGTACCGCGCCCAACCGGGCCGCCCCGCCCACGACCCGTTCGGCGAGGTCACCGAAGCCCTGCACCGCCACCCCGGTTTCCGCACGCGACGGTTGCCCGGGTGCGTCGTAGGAGTCCTGAACCACCGTGGTTCTCCTTGATCGGCGCGGGTTCAGCGGGCGGCCGGGCCACGCGGGTTCAGCGGGCGGCCGGGCCGATGACGGGGAGGCCCGGTACGGGGCCGGATTCGATGAGGCGCCAGAGCGCTTCGGTGTCCAGATGTTCCTCGATAAGGTCTCCTAACAGGTCGAGTCCCCGCTCGCGGAGGGCGGCGAAGTCGGTGGCGGCGGCGACGGTGAAGCCGTGCCGCCCGGCCAGGCCCGCGGCCGCCGACAGGAACGCGCGACGGAACCCGTCGGATTCGAAGGCGCCGTGCCAGTGGGTACCGAAGATGTTGCCGCAGTCGGCGCCCTCGCCCGTGCCGTCAACGCGGCGGATCAACGGGGTGACCTGGCCGCTGGACACATAGCCGTGGTGGATTTCGTAGCCGCTCACCGACGCGCCGAGTCCGGTGCCGGACGGTCTGGCAAGGGTCTTCTCGGCGGCGAACGCGATCTCGATCGGCAGCATACCGAGCCCGGCGACGGTGCCGCGCCGGCTCTCCACGTCGTCGTGGATACGGTCGGCGAGCATCTGGTAGCCGCCGCAGATGCCCAGGACCGGCTTGCCTGCCGCCGCGTGCGCGAGGACCACCTCGGCCAGGCCGGTCTCCCGTAACCACCGCAGGTCATCCACAGTGGACTTGCTGCCGGGTAGGACAATGAGGTCGGCGTCGGCCAGTTCCGCCGGTTCGGTGGTGATCCGCACGCGTACGCCCGGCTCCGCGGCGAACGCCTCGGCGTCGGTAATGTTGGAGATGCGGGGCAGCCGGGCGACGGCGACCCGCAGCCACTCGGTGCCCACCGGCCCGGTCGGCCGACCGAGCACCGACCCGTATGCCAGCGAATCCTCGGCGTCCAACCAGAGGTCGGGCTGCCACGGCAGCACCCCGTACACCGGCCGACCGGTGAGCCGGAGGAGTTCGGCGAGGCCAGGTCGCAACAGCCCGGCGTCGCCCCGGAACTTGTTCACCACGTACCCGCTGAGCAGCGCCTGATCCTCGGCCGACAGCAGGGCGAGGGTGCCGTACAGGGCGGCGAAGACCCCTCCCCGATCGATGTCTCCGACAACGATCGTCGGAAGGTTGGCGGCCCGCGCCAAGCCCATGTTGACGAAGTCGCCGGCCCGGAGATTGATCTCGGCGGGGCTACCCGCGCCCTCGCACACCACCACGTCGAACTCCGCACGCAGCTCGGCCAGCGTGTCAAGCACCGTGCTACGCAGACGGTCGCGGTACTCGCGGTACGTCGCGGCGGCCACCTGACCGATCGGCCGCCCGAGCAGGACGACCTGACTGGTGCGATCGGAGCCGGGCTTGAGCAGGACCGGATTGAACCGGACACTCGGCGCCAACCCGCATGCGGCGGCCTGCATCGCCTGGGCGCGCCCGATCTCACCCGCCCGCCCGATTTCGCCGCCCCTCCCGGTCTCCCCGGGCAGCCGATTGCTTCGGTACGGTCCGATGCCGCGGCTCGAGGCGGGGCCGCCGGCCACCTCGTCCACCACAACGGCGGAGTTGTTCGACATGTTCTGGGCCTTGAACGGGGCCACCGACACCCCGCGCCGTACCAGCCAACGACAAATGCCCGCCGTCAACACGCTCTTGCCAGCATCGGACGCCGTCCCCGCCACGAGCAACCCGCCACTCACGCCCCCCACCTCCACCGTCGCTCCGCGCGATCTTGGGAGCGTATGCGACCCCTGGGTGACATAACCGTCCAAGATCGCCGGGCCGGC
Organism: Micromonosporaceae bacterium; assembly: GCA_032160285.1. Taxonomy (GTDB): domain Bacteria; phylum Actinomycetota; class Actinomycetes; order Mycobacteriales; family Micromonosporaceae; genus Planosporangium. Next base: position 9,920 of record JAVHWE010000517.1, read on the forward strand.
GCGAGTCGCGCGCCGACGGTTGTCGCCGCGGATGGAGCGCTGGCGGCGGTGCTTCCGGTCACGGTGGCGGCGGCTGCCGCGGCGGTGCCGGCGGCGGCTGCCGCGGCTGCGGCGGCTGCGGCTGCGGCTGCGGCTGCGGCGGTAAGGGTTGCGGCTGCTGTTATGAGTGCGGAGAGGCGGACGGCGCGGTGGATGTCGGTGACGGTCGGGATGCGGCCGTGCCGACCGAGTACCGGCCGGTCGGACACGTGGCCGGCGTAGACGTTGCGGCCGCCGAGGCGTACGCCCAGGGCGCCGGCCATCGCCGCCTCGCACTGGCCTGAGTTCGGGCTCGGGTGCCGTCGGCCGTCGTGGATCCACGTCCGCAGCGCGCGCCACGCGCTACCGCCCACCAGTGGCGCCGCTGCGATCGTCAGGGCCGCGGTGACCCGTGCCGGCACCAGGTTGGCGGCATCGTCCAGGCGGGCGGCGGCGGTACCGAAGCGGGCGTACCGGGCCGACCGGTGGCCCACCATCGCGTCGAGGGTGTTGACCGCCCGGTACCCGACGAGCCCCGGCAGCCCGGCCACCGCCCCCCAGAAGAGTGCGCCCACGGCGGCGTCCGAGGTGTTCTCCGCGACAGATTCGACGGTGGCCCGGGCAAGCTCCGCGGCGTCGAGGGCGGTCGGGTCGCGCCCGCACAGGCGGGGCAGCAGCGCCCGGGCGGCGCTCAGGTCGCCGCCGGACGGCCGGTCACCGCCGGGCGGCCCGTCACCACCGAGCGACCGGTCACCAGCGAGCGGCCGGTCGCCAGCGAGCGGCCGGTCGCCAGCGAGCGACCGGTCACCAGCGGGCCTGCCGGGGGTCGGCCGGCCGGCGGTCGGGTCACCGCTGGTCGGCTCACCAGGCGTCGGGCCGCCGACCGACAGGGCCTTCGCCATGGCGGTCGCCTCCCGACGTAAGGAGGTCGGTCCGAGGACCGTCCAGGTGATCCCGGCCACGAGCGTCGCCCGCAGCAGTGGCCTGCGGCGGGTCGCGATGTTGGCACCGACGGCCGCAGCCACCGGTACACCCACGGCGACGGCGGCGAACGCCGCGCCGGCTGCTGTACTCGGCGCGTACATCCGGCGCTCCAGCCACCCGGCCGCGCGCCCGTAGCCGGCCACCGGATGCCAACGTCGAGGGTCGCCGAATGCCCGATCCAACAACGCGCCGGCGACCAAGCCGACCGCGTTCGCGGAGGCAATCTGCGCGGGCATCCGTGCAGCCTAACGAGCACCGCCAGCCACACACCGACCTCCAGCTGCCAGCCGCCCCCGGACCGCCGCCTCGACACCGGCCGTCCCCGGACTGCCGCCCCGACACCGGCCGCCGCCGGTCAACTGGCTTCTCCCGGGCCGCCCCGGACTGCTGGCCGCGCACCGACCTGGCTGTCCCAGCCTGGCCCGCGGACTCAGCCGACGTTGAATCCGGGATTGATCATGCCGAGAAGCGGCGGTTGCCAAGATCACCAAGCGCGCGTAATGGTGATCT
>JAVHWE010000501.1:0-5379 GCA_032160285.1 Micromonosporaceae bacterium
GCGAGCAGCCGGACGTCGATTTCATCAAGTCGGACAGCCATAACACCAAATATTATTCGGTCCAAAGGCCCGACCGTCAAATCCTCGGTCCTCCGTGTGGAGGATGGCGCCATGCGTACCAGTTGCCACGCCCCCTTCGCCGCACTGGCCACCGCCGGCCTGCTGTGGGGCTCCACCGTGCCCTTGACCAAGGTCGCGTTGGGCGGCATGGGTCCCGGTTGGCTCACCGTCGCGCGGTTCGCGCTGGCCGCCGCCCCGCTGTGCTGGCTGGCCCGACGCCGGCTGCGCGCGGCCTGGTCGGGCCGGACGCTGGCGTGGGGTGCCGGCGGGTACGGCGGGGTGATCGTGCTTCAGAACGTGGGCATCGCCCGGACCAGCGTCAGTCACGCCGCGCTGATCGTGGGCGCGACGCCGGTGCTGGTCGCGTTGTTCTCGATCGGGTTGGGGCGGGCCCGGGTAGGCGTGCTGGCCTGGCTCGGCTTCGCGGTGGCCCTCACCGGGGTCGGGGTTATCGTCAGCCGGGGCGGCGGCGCCGATCTCCGGGGTGACCTGCTGGTATTCGGGTCGCTGTTCCTGTCGGCGGCGTTCGTGGTCGCGCAGCCGCGGATGCTGGCCGGCCGCGACCCGGTCGCGGTGACGGCCGTACAGGTGCTGGCGGCCGCGCTCGCCACGGTGCCGGCCGCCTGGCTGCTCGACGGGCCACCGTCCACGGCGCTCACCCGGGCCGCCGGATGGCTCGGCGGATCACCGTCCGGCGCGGCCGCCGGGCTCGCCGTGGCCGGGCTCGCGATCGCCGGTACGCTCGCCCCGTTCACCCTGTTCGCCTACGGGCAGGCGCGGGTGCCACCGGAGATCGCCGGTGCCTTCCTCAACATCGAGCCGGTCGTCGGCGCGATCGCCGGTGCGCTCGTATTCGGCGACGCGGTCGGGTTCGCGCAGCTGCTGGGCGGGGCGGCGGTGCTCGGCGGCATCGGTCTGTCAGCCGTCCCATCCGCCCCACCGGCGGCACCGCCGTCAGGCACGGGCGCGCGCCGCCGCGGGATCCAGCGGCGGGCCGGCCGGCACCATCGCGACCAGTTCAGCGGGCATCCGGACCGGGGTCACCCCGGCGTAGCCCAGTTTCGCCAGGATGTCCCGATCGGCCACCGGGTACCGCAGTCCCGCGTCGGTGACCAGGCTCAACGCGTCACTGTCGGCGGGCGCGTCCGGGCTGGCCACCGCGCCGACCAGGACACCGTGACCGCGGGGGACCGCGATCCGGTCCGCCAGCACGGTACCGGCGGCGGTGCTGGACGCCGTGGTCACGACGTTGGCGTTCACCGGGGCCGCCGCGTCGACCACGACCCGGGTGACCCGGTCGGCGGCGTTGGGCACGGTGACGCACACCGACTGCGCCGTACCGATCAGGTTCGGCGTGGTCGCGGGGAGCGCCGCGTCGCCGGTCTGTCCACTCAGGACCACCTTCGACCGGGGCAGCGCACTGTACTGCGCGGTGTTCACCGTGATGGTCTGTTGGCCGACCGCGGCCGCCGTCTGCGGGTCGGCGAGTAGCAGGTTGGCCTGCACCTCGCTGATGTCGGTCACCCCGTCGGCGAACGCCACCGCGTACTCGTGCAGGCCACCCGGAGCGGCCGCGGTGTAGATCTGACCGATCTTGACACCGCGCAGCGCGGTCGACGGCTGGCCGCGGTTGGCGATGCTCAGCGGGCGCACATCGACCCCGGCGGGCAACGCGTTCGCCAGCGCGGCGGCGACCCTGATCGGTTGCTGACCGCTGGCGTTGAGGGCGGTCAACGCGGTTTGCGGCTGCAGGATGCGGTGCCGGTAGTTGTTGTAGACGAGGTACTGCCGGGTGCTGGACGTCGAGATGAGGAGCGCGTCTGCGCTCCCCTGCTTCGGTACCGTCAACAGCTGACCGCCGGTGGCGTTGCCGCCGACGGTCAGCAGGCTGGTCGCGGTCGTCGTGCCGGTGTCGCGCTGCGAGCACAGCGTCCACGGCTCGGTCACCAGGTCGCCGCGGGTGGGCAGCGAATCCGGTGCGCCGGGGATGCCGAGCTGAGGGCCGAGATTCGCGTTGGCCACCGACTTGCGCGAGATCGGCTTGTGGGTACGGGCGGTCGCGTTGGCCACAAGCAACGCCGACGCGAAATTGAGCATGGGGTGGAGCTGGCCGTCCTCCTTGACGTACACGTACTTCGCACCGGTGTCGTTTTCGATGAACACCGTCGTGTCGTCCTGCCACTTCTTGGTGTCGCCGCCGCCCAGTAGCGCGAAGACCACCGCGCCGGCCAGCGCGATGACGGCGACCAACACGCCACCCATGGTGGCCGCGACCGAGCGGCGAAACGGTGACTGTGCCGGATCCGAATCGTGTGTCACCAGCGCCGCGACCACGCGCTGCACCGAAAACTGGTACGACTGCAGCTGATCCTGCCGCGACGGCATTCGCGCTCCCCGTGACGTCCGGCCGATGGGCCCGTGGCGAATTACGATACGGTAGAAAGCAGGTATGAGCCGCCCCAGAGTCGTCATCGTCGGCGCGGGCTTCGCCGGCTTCCACGCCGCCCGTACCCTCTCCAGGCTCGCCCGCGGTCGGGCGGACATCGTGCTCATCAACCCGACCGACTACTTCCTGTACCTTCCATTGCTACCCGAGGTGGCCGCCGGGCTGCTCGAACCGCGGCGGATCACGGTATCGCTGCCGGCGACGCTGCCCGACGTGCGGCTCGTCCTCGGTGAGGTCGACGGGGTGGATCTCGACCGGCGTCGGGTGCGGTGGCGCGATCCCGAGGACCGTCCCGGCGAACTCTCCTACGACCGGCTGATCCTCGCCGTCGGCAGCGTCAACAAGCTGCTGCCGATTCCAGGGGTGGCCGAGCACGCGCACGGCTTCCGGGGGATCCCGGAGGCGCTGTACCTGCGCGATCACATGACCAGGCAGCTCGAGCTGGCCGATGCCACCGACGACGACGTCGAGCGCGCCGCGCGGTGCACGTTCGTCGTGGTCGGCGCCGGATACACCGGTACCGAGGTCGCCGCGCAGGGTGTGCTCTACACGGATGTCCTGCTCCGTCGCCATCCCCGACTCGGTGCGCGGCGCCCCCGTTGGCTGCTGCTCGACATCGCCAAGCGGGTCCTGCCCGAGCTGGACGAGCGGCTGTCCGGCACCGCCGACCGGGTGCTGCGCGAGCGGGGGGTCGACGTGCGGATGGGAGTGTCGGTCGCGGAGGCCACGCACGATGGGGTCACGCTCACCGACGGTACCGTCGTGGCGACCCGGTCGCTGATCTGGTGCGTCGGGGTACGCCCGGATCCGATGGTCGACTCCCTCGGCATGGGGTTGACCAAGGGCCGGATCACCGTGGACGAGTACCTGACCGTGCCCGGGCACCCCGAGGTGTACGCGGTCGGGGACGCGGCGGCGGTACCGGACCTGACCAGGCCCGGCCAGCTCACCGCGATGACCGCCCAGCACGCCGAGCGCCAGGGTAGACGGGCGGCCCACAACATCGCCGCCTCGTACGAGCAGGGTCGACGCCGCGCGTACCGGCACCATGATCTTGGATTCGTGGTCGACCTCGGCGGCCGTGAGGCGGCGGCCAATCCGCTCACGATTCCGCTCGCCGGCCTGCCGGCGAAGGCGGTGACCCGCGGGTACCACCTGCTGTCGTTGCCGGGCAACCGGATCCGCACCGCCGCCGACTGGACGCTGGACGCCGTGCTGTCGCGCCAGACCGTACAGCTCGGCCTGATCCCGGCGCCAGCGGTGCCGCTGGAGACCGCCTCGCCGGAGCTACCCGCGCGCCACCTGTCGGCTCGCCGGTCGGCGACCTGAGCCGCCGCCCGTCGTGATGGAGGGCGGCGGCTCAGAGACGGATCAGGCGGCGCGGTGGGTCAGGCGGCCAGCGAGGGCGCCTGGTCGGCGGCTGGGCGCAGGGCGAGGGCAAGGACGTCGCGGACGTCGGCGAAGGTGTGGATGGTGAGCGTGTCGCGGATCTCGGCGGGTACGTCGTCGAGGTCCGGCTCGTTGCGGGCCGGGATGATGATCTCGGTCAGCCCGGCCCGGTGCGCGGCGAGCAGCTTCTGCTTCACGCCGCCGATCGGGAGTACCCGCCCGGACAGGGTCACCTCGCCGGTCATTGCCACCTCCGGGCGTACCGGCCGGCCGGTGACCAGTGAGGCCAACGCGGTCGTCATCGTGATACCGGCACTCGGGCCGTCCTTGGGCACGGCACCCGCCGGTACGTGAACGTGCAGCCGGCGGCCGGTCAGCGTGGCCGGGTCGATGTCCAGCTCGGTCGCGTGTGACCGCAGGTACGACAGGGCGATCTGGGCCGACTCCTTCATCACGTCACCGAGCTGCCCGGTCAGGGTCAGGCCGGCTTCGCCGTCCATGCCGGTGGCCTCGATGAACAGCACGTCGCCACCGGTACCGGTGACCGCGAGGCCGGTCGCCACGCCGGGGACGGCGGTCCGCTCGGCCGACTCCGGCGTGAACCGGGGCCGACCCAGGTAGGCCTTCACGTCGTCGACGCCGATGTGTACCGGATTGTCGGCCGCCGCCAGCCGTACCGTGATCTTGCGCAGGATCCGGGCGAGCGCCCGCTCCAGTTGCCGCACGCCCGCTTCGCGGGTGTATTCGGTGGCGATCCGGGCGAACGCCCCGGCGTCGACGGTCACCTCGTCGGTGGTCAGGCCGGCGCGCTCCAGCTGGCGGGGCAGCAGGTGGTCGCGGGCGATCGCGACCTTCTCCGCCTCGGTGTACCCGTCGAGCGTCACGACCTCCATCCGGTCCAGCAGCGGGCCGGGCACGGTGTCCGCCACGTTCGCGGTGGCCAGGAACAGCACGTCGGACAGGTCGAGGTCGACCTCCAGGTAGTGGTCGCGGAAGGTGTGGTTCTGCGCCGGGTCGAGGACCTCCAGCAACGCCGCGGCCGGGTCGCCGGAGTAGCCGACGGCCAGCTTGTCGACCTCGTCCAGGAGCACGACCGGGTTCATCGAGCCGGCCTCCCGGATGGCGCGCACGATGCGGCCGGGCAGCGCGCCGACGTAGGTACGCCGGTGGCCCCGGATCTCGGCCTCGTCGCGGATGCCGCCCAGCGATACCCGCACGAAGTTGCGGCCGAGCGCCCGCGCGACCGACTCGCCCAGCGACGTCTAGCCGACGCCGGGCGGCCCGGCCAGCAGGATCACCGCGCCGGACCCCCGGCCGCCGCCGACCGTCAGGCCACGGGACTCGCGGCGGGCCCGGACGGCAAGGTGTTCGACGATCCGGTCCTTCACCTCATCGAGCCCGTAGTGATCCGCGTCCAGCACCGTCCGGGCACCTGCCACCGTGTAGTCATCGCCCTTACGCGTGGCCCAGGGCAGGTCGAGCAC
>JAVHWE010000502.1:0-4109 GCA_032160285.1 Micromonosporaceae bacterium
GCCGCACCAGCTGTGGACGGGTGCCGATTTCACCGCCTCGCCGCTGGCGACCGCGTACTGGTGGAGCGCCTACGGGGTGGCCGCCGGTGCCGTCGTGGTGTATCGACTGGGCGTACCGGCCGTGCGGACGCTTCGGCACCAGTTGCGGGTCGCCGCGGTCGTCGCCGAGTCCCCGGGCGTGTACTCGGTGTACCTGCACGGCCGCGATCTGCACCGGCTGCGGGTACAGGCGGGGCAGTTCTTCCAGTGGCGTTTCCTGACCGGCCCCGGCTGGAGTCGGGCCCACCCGTACTCATTGTCGGCGGCCCCACGCCCGGACTGGCTGCGGATCACGGTGAAGGATCTCGGCGACGGTAGCCGGCAGGTCGCGGCGCTTCGCCCGGGTACCCGGGTGTTGGTCGAGGGGCCGTACGGGCAGCTCACCGGGGAGCGGCGCACGGCCCGCAAGGTGACGTTGATCGCCTCGGGGGTCGGGATCACGCCGGTACGGGCACTGCTGGAGGCCTTGCCGTACCGGCGGGGGGACGCGGTGCTGCTGTTTCGCGCCCGTACCGAGGCCGATTTGGTCTTCCGTACCGAGCTGGAGCACCTGGCCCGGTCCCGCGGGGTGCGGCTGCACTACCTGCTCGGGCGGCGCGGTCGCGACGGGTCATGGCTGCCGCCCGGTTGGGGCGACGACGCGGCGGGTCTGCGGCGACTGGTGCCCGACATCGCCAAACATGACCTGTACATCTGCGGCCCGCAGCAGTGGATGGACGCGGTGCGCCGGGCCGCCCGCCGGGCCCGGGTCCCCGACGAGCGCATCCACCTGGAACGATTCAGCTGGTGAGGGAGTGACATGCGCAAGATCACGATGTGGTTCGTCTCGACCGTCGCCGCGGTTGTGCTGCTGTTCAGCTACCGCACCTCCACCATGGGCCCGGCGTCGGCCGGCGGGTCCACCGCCGCCGCCGGAGCGCCCGGAGTCGTCTCCGGGGGTGACCCCGCCGCCACCAACCAGACCGCAACAACCGACACGGTGGTCAACGGGTCCGTCGCGCAGACCCGGTGGGGCCCGGTGCAGGTGCAGGTGCACATCTCCAACAACAAGATCACCGGCGCCACGACCCTGCAGGTACCCGACGGCAACCGCCGCGACAAGGAGATCAACTCGTACGCGGTGCCGCGGTTGAACGACGAGGTGCTCGCCGCGCAGAGTGCCCACATCGACACGGTCAGCGGTGCCACGGTGACCAGCGACGGGTACCTGGAGTCGCTGCAGGCGGCGCTCGACGCCGCGCACCTCCCGGGCTGACGACCCGTGGACGGTCGCCGGGCGTTTGTCGAGCAGATCATGGGCCTACCGGTCAGTGTGCATGTGCGCGGGCCGGAGGCCACCGGTGACGCGGCCGAGCGGGCCGTCGCGGCGGTGTTCGCCTCGCTGCGGCACGCCGACGCCCTGTTCAGTACGTATCGGCCGGACAGCCAGGTCAGCCGGGTGCGCCGGGGTGAGTTGACGGCCGCCGGGTGGGACCCGCTGCTACGTAGCGTGGTCACGCTGTGCGAGCGGGCCCGCGCCGACACCGACGGGTTCTTCGACGCCCGCGTCGCGACGCCCGATTTCGACCCGTCCGGACTGGTCAAGGGCTGGGCGGTCGAGCGGGCGGCGGCCGCCCTGGCGGCGCTGCCCGGTCTGGACTTCTGCGTCAACGCCGGCGGTGATGTGGTGACCCGGGGCCGGTGGCGGGTCGGGGTGGAGGACCCCGACCGGCCCGATCGGTTGATCGTGGCCGTGGACGTCACCGGCGGCGCGGTGGCCACCTCGGGGTCGGCGCACCGGGGCGCCCACATCGTCAACCCGTTCACCGGTATGCCGGCCACCGGACTGTCCGCGGTCACCGTGGTCGGACCGTCGCTGACCTGGGCAGACGTGTACGCGACCGCCGCCGTCGCGCGCGGGCCGGAGGCGGTGGTGTGGCTCGACGGGCTGCCCGGGTACGAGGCGCTGCTGGTCGCCACCGACGGCGGGCTGCTCGCCACCCGCGGCTGGCCGTCCGTGGCGTACGCGCGCTGACGGCAGCTGAAGCCGGCGGCGACGTCCACCGGTCAAAGGTCGCCGTTGGCCGGGTAGGCGCTGGTCTCGGCGGCCTTGACGGCCGCCCAGACGGTACGGCCGGGGACGAGGTCGAGGTGGGCGGCGGCGGCCGGGGTCACGTCCGCGGCGACGACCACCGGGCCGGTGAGTTGGATCCGCAGGTTGTCGCCGTGGCGCTGGATGCCGGTGATGGTGGCGGCCCAGGTGTTGCGGGGGCTGCCGTCGGGTCGGGTCGGGTGCAGCGCGACGGCGGCGGGCGGGAAGGCGACGAACACGTCGCCGTCGAGTCGGTCCGCGGCGGTGAGGCTGAACTCCGGGGTGACCCGGATGGTGTGGCCGGCGGCGTGCCCGCGGTACAGGTTGAGCCCCACCAGCCGGGCCACGTAATCGGTACGGGGTCGGGCGGTGATGGTGGCGGCGTCGCCGTCCTGCACCACCCGTCCGTCCTCCAGGATGACCAGCCGGTCGGCCAGGACCAGGGCGTCGAGCGGGTCGTGGGTGACGAGCAGGGTCGCGCCGGGATGATCGGTGAGGTGGCGGTGGAGTTCGGCGCGGGTGTCGAGGCGGGTACGGGCGTCGAGCGCGGAGAGCGGTTCGTCGAGCAGCAGCAGCGTCGGGGTGACGGCGAGGGCGCGGGCCAGCGCGACGCGTTGGGCCTGCCCGCCGGAGAGCTGCCGGGGCTTGTGACGGGCCTGCTCGGCGAGGCCGACCCGGTCCAGCCAGCCGGCGGCCAGGGTGCGGGCGGCCCGCCGGTCGACGCCGTGCCGGCGTGGCCCGAAGGCGACGTTGTCGAGCGCGGTGAGGTGCGGGAAGAGCAGATAGTCCTGGAATACGACACCGATCGGTCGGCGCTGCGGTGCGACGAAGACACCACCGGTCGGGTCGTCGAGCACCGCGCCGTCGAGCCGGATCCGCCCGGCGGACAGCGGCGCGAGCCCGGCGAGAGCCCGCAGCGCGGTGGTCTTTCCGGCGCCGTTGGGGCCGAGCAGCGCGACGACCTCACCGGCGGCGATGCCCAGCCGGGCGTCGAGGCGGAACCGGTCGCGCTCGGCCACCAGGTGCGCGTCGAGCATCAGGTCGGTCATGGACTGGTGATCCACCGGTCGCGGAGGCTGGCGAGGATCGCGACGGAGACGGTGAGCAGGATCAGACTCAGCACGATCGCCGCCTGGAGATCGGTCTCCAACGCGAGGTAGACGGCCAGCGGCATGGTCTGGGTACGGCCGGGGAAGTTGCCGGCGAACGTGATGGTCGCGCCGAATTCGCCGAGGGCCCGCGCCCAGCAGAGCACCGCGCCGGCCGCGATGCCCGGCGCGGTCAACGGCAGGGTGACGTGGGTGAAGGCGGTCCACCGGCCGGCCCCGAGGGTGGCGGCGGCCTCCTCGTACCGGGTGTCCGCGCCGCGCAGCGCCCCTTCCACGGCGATGACCAGGAACGGCATGGCGACGAACGCCTCAGCGAGGACGACCCCGGCGGTGGTGAACGGCAACGTGATCCCGAAGGTGGCGTCGAGCCAGCCGCCGAGGATGCCCCGGCGGCCGAAGACGAGGAGCAGCGCGACGCCGCCGACGACGGGTGGCAGCACGAGCGGAACGGTGACGAGGGCACGAACGACCCGCCGACCCGGGAACCCGACCCGCGCCAGCAGCCAGGCGAGCGGCACGCCGAAGGCGACGCAGTACAGGGTGGCCAGGGTGGCGGTCTCCAGCGACAGTCGCAGGGCGGTCAGCACACCCGGCTCGGCCAGGCGCTCCGGCAGGGTGGTCCACGGCGCCCGGATGAGCAGTCCGGCCAGCGGCAGTACCAGAAACATCAGCCCGACAAGCGCGGGTACGAGCAGCGCGACCGGCACCCGGCGGGCACCGCGCCGCCGTCGCGTTGGTGCAGTCATGGGCGGTCGCCGACCTTCCCGGGAAGTTACGGTGCCTGGAATCCGGCCGCGCTGAGCACCGCCCTGCCCCGGTCGGAGGTGACATACGCGATGAAAGCCCGCGCCGCCGCCTTGTTGGGCGAGTTCTTCAACAGCACGATCGGG
>JAVHWE010000525.1:0-6199 GCA_032160285.1 Micromonosporaceae bacterium
CGCAGGTCGAGCACCTGCTGGTAGAGGATGTCCGCGCTGGTGTAGCCGTCGAGCTGCCCGATCGTGACCGCGGACGGGTTCAGGCACGCGGTCGCGCCGTGGAGTTCGGTGGTGGCGTACTCCAAGGCGGAATCCAGCCAGCCGTCCCCGTTCGTGAGCTTCCCGCGTTGGCGGCGGTCCAAGTACGGGGGAGCGGCCTCGGCGAGGAATTCCCGGCGCAGGGGAGCGCGGGCACCGAGCCGGCGGGCGTCGAGAGCGGCGGTGATGACGGCCTTGGCCGCGGGCGGGGCGTTCTTCCAGTGGGTCAGGAGCTCCGGTCCGGCGGCAAGGGCCTGGGTCATCCCCGCGTCGGTGCTGGACAGGGCCGTACGCAAGAGCGGGTCCCCATCGGCCGCCTGCCGAGCGCGGGCAAGTTCGGCATCGGAGAACACGCCGGGAACGTCGACGACCCGGGCCAGGTGCAGGATCTCACGAGCGTCGGCGTGGAGGTCTGGTCCGTCCCGGCCGGGCAGGGCCACGCGATCGCCGTATTCGCCGGGCCACAGGGTCGCGACAACGACGACGCCCGCCGCGAACAGTCGTCGCACGGTACCCGCCTGCAGACCTTCCAGGTAGCGCTGGAGCTCGTCTAGCCACAGCACCGTCCGAGGCGCCGGCGAAGCCGCCAGCGCGTCGACGTCCGCCACGCCACCGGTCGGATGGAGCAGCCACCAATCGGAAAGGACAGTCTGGACGGCCTCGGCCAGCGTGCGTGTCTTGCCGACCGCTGAGTCACCGACCACCAGGACCATGCCGCCCCGGCCCTTGACCGCGGCCAGCGCGGCCAGCAGGTCGGTCTCCACGTCGCGCGGGACGTAGGCGGGCAACTCGTCCTCGCCGCCCCGGAGCTGGATCGAACGCCGGACGCCGAGCATCCGCGGGTCGGCATCGCGGACCCGGACCGAGCCATCCGGCCGGGGCCCGGGCTCCGCCACGCGGTCCCGGGCGGCACGCCACGCGCCGAGCTCCGCCTCCGGAACCTGGCACGCAAGCAGGAAGGTGCGCAGCGCCTCAGGCTCGGGGACCGTCTTACCGTTGCACCAATCGCTGACAGTGCTCCGCGCCAGGGTCACCAGGCGCGGCGACGCCTTACGCAGCTCGTTCGCGCGCCCGACCACGCCGCCGAGCGACAGCCCGGCCGTCTCGCGCATCAGCTGGCTTAGATGGCGCGCCAGGTCCTCGCGGGTCGTCACCTCGTCCAAGCCCTCCGGAAGGCCGGGCCGGATGTTCGAGGGCGGCAGGCCGGAGACCATCGGACCACCGTAGACCCACCGCGGATCCAGGAAGAAATCCCGGGTTCTGTTCGGCTTGATCCGGTCCTGCTGCCGGACAGCGCCGCCGGGTGGGACCTTCGCAGCATCCGTACGGGGGCCGAGCACAAGGAGCACGATCATGAACGACTGGACCATCTACGCCCGCGCTGCTGGCGATCTGAGCTACCTCGCCGCCGCGATCATCACGCTGATGGCCGTCCTCGCCCAGAACAACGGGCGGCCGAAGTAGCGCGCGTCCGCCGTCAGCTCGCCGACCAGCGGCAACCGGCGTAGTAGCAACGGCAGCGCTTGGTCATGAAGCGATGAAGGGCGCCGATCGCTCGGCGCCTCGACAAGGCCTCTGACCAGGACTGTCGTTGCTTCTCGCTGGAGCCTACCGGGAGGGTGTCAGGGTCGTCGGAGATGAAGTCGCGTAGGTGTGCCCGCACGTCGCGGCGGAAGGCCGTCGGGATGGTAACGGGCGGGCGGTCGGTGCCGGCGGCTGGCCGAGGACACACGGCGCGCAGCCACGCCGCGCCGTTGCGCGGGATCGCGGTCCGTAGCGGGTCGGGCTTCTGCCTCCGGCGGGCGCAACAGCTCCGGGATGCCGGGGGACCGTACGCGGGTTTGGGAAGCCACACCGATCGTGCCTATCAGGTAAGAGAGCTATCCCCGCAGAGCAGCGTGAAAAGGGTGATAGCCACGATGGAGACCATTCCCGCCCAACGAAACTGAGACTCTCCATCCGGCACCTGATCGCGTGGCTTGATCGACATGACGCGAAGCTAACAGACCAAGTCACCCCGGGAGATCCGTGCCTGATGGAGCGGTCACGCCCAGGAAGTTGATCGCCAACACGTATACCCTCCGGTCAACCTGTCCGTCTGTACCGTTACGCAGTGTGTAGATCAACGCGATTCCCGAGCTGACAGTGCGAGTTCGATTCTCGTCACCCGCTCCACGCGTTCCGGTCCTTGCTCACCTTGGCGAGCACGACCGCTGGACTTGCAGCCCGCTGCCACCCGGGCCGACGATCGCCCGACCGGCAAGCCGATGCACCGGGCCGTCCACGTCGGTACGGAGCGGCCCGGTGCCGTGCGGTGCGGGTTACGGGCTGTACGCGTGGTGCGTTACCTGGTAGGTGGCGTCGGTCGCGTCCGTTTCGAACATGAACGTGGCCGGGCCGTCAGGTAGGGAACAGTTCACCGTCTGGGTGGCCTGCGGTTCGTACGTGGCGCAGTACCGAACGGCGGCGCTGTTGAACACCGACAGGGTCGCCGCGCCGGTGCCGGACGTCCGGGTGAACGTGAACGTTTCCGTGGCCGCGTGCCCGTCGGCCGGTACCGAGAAGCAGGTCGCGACGTGACCGGCTCCGGCGGTGACCGTGGCGCCGTCCGGGCCTGGCGGGAGCGCCGGGCACGCCGGTGGACCGTCCACGCGGGCGAACGCCACGGTGTAGGGGCCCGGCGCGCTGTCGTTGTCGGCCCGGGCGACGGCGTAGAACGGTGCGGTGCCGGACAGGGTGCACGAGATCTGCCGCAGACCGTACGAGTCGCACACGAAGGTGCCGGCCGAGTCGACTACGGTCACCGCCGGGGCTGCCGAGCCGGTCGCCGTAGTGGGGCGCAACTCGACGATGCGCGCGTCCGCCGGGGTGGGCAGCCGCAGGCAGTCGAACTGACCGAGTACCAGGTCGCCGTGGTACGGGGTGATCGGGTCGGCGGTGTCGGATGCGGCGACGCAGCCAGTGGGTCGCGCCGGCAGCAGCGTGAGGACGTAGGCCTGGTCGTTGTCGATCACCGAACCGGGCGATGAACCGTCGAGCACCATCGTATAGGTGCCAGCGGTCTGGAAGGTGCAGTACCCGGTCGTGCAGACCTGCTGTCCCGAGGCGTTGTACACCGTGCCGTAGCGTGTCCGGTACTGGAAGTCCACAGGGGACACCACGTACCGGCCCGCGACCGGGATGCTCAACAGCCGGCACCGGTTGGCGCCGAGCGCGGCGGACGGGGCCGCGCCGTAGGCGTCGGGCTGGATCGTCGAGCTGCCCACCGGGTTGTTCTGCCGACGGACCTGCAGTTTGTACTGCTTGTCGGTGCTCCGGTCGGCCCAGGTGATGAGGTACGACAACACCCGGTACCTGCCCGTCGCGGGTAGCACGCAGCCGTCCTGGCCGTCCGGCGATGGTGAGTTGCACACAGGGTTGCCGGCACCGTCGACCAACCAGGTCATCATGTTGTTGTACTCCGTGGGCGCGGAGTAGTAGACGATCCGGTCACCCGCGTTGCCCTCGATGGGCTGGCAATTGGTCTGCACACCGGAGGTCTGGTGTACAACGAGAGCGTCCGGGCTCCATGAGGTGCTCGTAACGGCGGCACATCCGGTGTTACGGAACTGCGCGGTCACCGCGAGCGCGTAGTCGACCGTGTCGCCGAAGCTCGCGTTCTGAACGAGAATCGTGTAGTCACCGGCGGCCGCGACCGGGCAGGTGCGGGAGTTCGTGTACTTCTCGCACACCTTTGTGCCGGCCGCGTCGTAGACCGACCAGTTGAGCTGCTGGTCGTTCTGGAAGCGCAGGCCGATCGAGCCGGTCGACGGCACCTTCACCTGCTGGCAGCCGACCTGTTGCGCGATCGTGACTGAACCGGTTGCCACGGCGGCGCCGGGATCCCCGAACGGCGCCAGCTTGAGCATGGGGCAGCCGGCCGACCGCGAGATGCGGGGCATCCGCAGGGTGTACGTGCTTTCAGTACCGGTCGCCTCGTACATGAACAGCCGGTATGGTCCGGGCTGGGCCAGCGTGCACGTGGTGGTGTACCGCACGGGGCAGAGCGCTTCGTTGCGCGCGTCGTGGATCAGGCCCTGCACGTCACCGTCGCCGCCCGGATCCGCGAGGAACAGTACCGAACCGGTCGGCTGGGCGAACGTGAAGCACTGAGCCGCCGCGCCGGTCGGCAACGTCGACGTGACACCCGGCGAGGCGAAGCTGAAGGCCGAGTTGGGCAGGTTGGTGCACTTCGACGGAGTCAGCATCGACTCTACGGAGAGCGTGTAGTTGCCGGTGCCGGTGCCGTAAACCGTGGTCACCGTCAGCATGTACGTGCCCGCCACACCGACCGGGCAGGTGTTCGCGTTGGGGAAGACCGGGCACACGAACGTACCGTCGGCGGTGGTGATTCTGGCGCTGATCCCGGCGCCGGTCCCCTGGGTCAGATCGGTGAACAGGTGGTCGTTGTCCCGGGCGGTGGTGAACCGGTAGGTGTCCTGCTTGGTGCCCGCGATGCTCGGGCAGGTGACGATCCGCCCGAATGCGAGCCGACCGCCGCACGTGGCCTGAGTCGCCGACCCCGTGCCGGTCACCGCAGGCGCCGTGTGGCGGTTGCCGACGGGTATGTTCGTGGTGCTCAGCGTCGACGTGCCGGGGGAACCGGTCGCCGCCCCGGCCGAGGCGGCGCTCGGGGCGATGAGCGCGACCGATGCGACTGCGGTTACCAGCGTCAACCCCGTCACCAGGGCCTGGCGCATCCGTTGGAGCGAAAAGCATTGCGGCGCAGCAGAATTCGGGCGCATCGGACCACTCAGGCGCATGCCCACTCCCCAGGACGGATTCTCGCGATGTACGAGCGGCCGAATGATTCCATGTGCGGCCGTCAGCGGCAACGGACTTCGGCGACCTTCTCGGTATCGACGGATATCCGACCCGTGGGGATCGTCGGGCCGCGTACCGGTGACCAGTGCGGCGCGACCTCGGCGTCCCATCCTCGCCCTCGCGCAGTGAGGTGAAGCCGAACCGGAGGCTGCCGTCCGTACCGGTCAGCCCGCCGCGCCGCCGAATCCGATCTCATTTCCGTCCGGGTCGCGGAACGTGGCCTTGCGGACGCCGTTCGGGTAGGTCTCGCGCCCGGCCGGCTCCAGTCCTCGCTCGGCGATCTGGGAGATGCGGACGTCGAAGTCGCCGACGAAGACCGTGTGCATGGCGTGCCCGGCGTGCTCGGGCCGAACCTCGATGTACACGTACCGGTGATTGGCGAGTTCCCACACCGCCTCGGTGTCGTTGGGCAGGAATGAGGGCGGGGCGCCGAGCAGCCGCTCGTACCAGGCCACCGCCGACGTGTAGTCGCGAACGGCGACGCCCGCGAACAGATCCAAGGTCATGACGTCATGTTAGGCCGGGACTGAGCAGGCACCCTGGCACGATCATCAGCTGCTCGCCGACGAAGCTGGCCGATCGGCCGGCAGGGTCGCCAGCCTGGTGGTGCTTTCCGGTGCTCGCCCCGGGCTGTCGTTGGCGGCTGCGCCACGCCGTTCTGTTGCTATCGACTGGTTACGAGCGGACACACAGGCAGAACGGGTGGCCCGCCGGGTCGGTCACGACGCGCCACCGCTCAGCACCGGGTTGGAACTGCGGTGTCGACGCGCCGAGAGCGTGGGCGGCCTTTTCGGCCGTCGTCAGGTCGTCCACGTAGAAGTCGAGGTGGAAGCGCTTTTGGCCGTTCTCGTCCGGCCACGCAGGCGGGGCGTAGCCAGGGATCCGGCCGAAGCCGATCGAGGTGTTGCCGTCGCCGATCATCGCGTAGTCGGCCTCGCTGTGGAGAATGTCCCAGCCGGTGAGGGCGGCGTAGAAGGCGGCCGACGCGGCTGGGTCCGCACAGTCGAGATTCACCATCGCCAGGCTGGCGACCGGCTGCTGAGCTTGGGTTTCCGTGGTATCCGTCATGTCAACCATCATGCCCGGTCGGTCCGACACTATCCGCGCCGCCGGTGACGACCCCGCACCCGCACCCGCTGCGCGGGGACCACCCACCGCCGGTCGGTTACGGCTGGTATTTGTTCGGTGCGTCAAGTCGAATCCGCGTCGGCTAAGGCGGCTACCAGCAGCACGCATCCAAATACAGGATCTACTGTGG
>JAVHWE010000590.1:0-4398 GCA_032160285.1 Micromonosporaceae bacterium
CCCGGGGGCGCGGGGTGTTGCTCATCCGGGGACTCGTGGTGTTGGTCGTGCCGGAACCGGCGGCGTTGTCTTGTCCCGGGCCCGTGGCGTCGCCGGTATCGCGAGGGCCGCGGTTGGCGGCGTGGCCGCCCCGGCGGGGTCGGCCTGGCTCACCGCGAAGCCTGCCGGCACGCGGCACCGTTCGCTTGCGGTGCCCTATCGCGGCGGCGGGAGCACACGGTCGATCCGTCGGTTGGTGTCGGTACGATCGATCACCGACGGCACCGCGGCCCGCGGCAGGTCGGCCGGCATCGGGCGGCTGACCGGTCGACACCGCACCGTGATCATGATCATGATGGTGGTCGCGGTGGCGACGCTCGCCGTCGTATCGCCGCGGATCGTGGCGTGGCGTCAGGCCGAGGCGACCAGACCTCAGGTCGGTGGCGCCGCACAGCCGCCGCCCGGGTTCGCCGCGCGGCCCGGTGGATCCAGCCCGGCGGTTCTACTCGGGTCGTACCGCACCGTGTCCAGCGCGGCCGGCGGGTACCGGGGCGAGGTGACGGTCCGCAACGTCGGCGATGTCGGCGTCGACGGTTGGACCGTCACGATCACGTTGCCGCTGCCCGGTCAGGTCGTCACCGGGGTGCGGGGTGCGCGGTACCGGCAGAGCGGCCGGACGGTGGCGTTCACGCCGGCAGACGGGGCCGGTCCGGTGGCGCCACGCGGTTTGCTACGCGTCGAGTTCACCGTCAGCGGGGCGGGTCCGCCGATCGGCTGTACGGTCGACGCCCGCCCCTGCGAAGGGGTATCGGGATGAATCTTGGCCCGCAGCGCGCTAGGCTTATGGGGCTGTACGGTGCAGCGAACTCATGATCATGGGGGTGACTGGTTTCGACTTCGTGCGTGGAGACAGGTGAAGCGAGCCGAGGAAGCCGACGTTGTCTCGTGAATCATTCGTCGGAAAATTATAAGCGCCAATGTTAATAGCGCTGAACTCACCCTCGCCGCCTGAGGCTAGGGACTGAGTTCTGTCGGTCCGGGGATGCCTTCGACCCGGTCACCGGCATCAGCTAGGAGGCTGGCCAATCGAATCCTGTCGCGGGGCTCGTGCGGTGAGATTAATCGCGGCTGGGCCCGTCACACCGACTCGCTCGCGTGATCGGAGGGGCCGAGTAGAGGCATAGCGAGCTGCGCTCGGAGAAGACCTGGCAAAGCAACGAAGGACCCGGGTTCGATTCCCGGCACCTCCACCATCGAGGGCTTACGTGAACCCGCCCCAGCGAGAACGGCGCGGAGGAGTTGGCCAGTAGCGGCGGCATCGCCCGGTTGGGGCGGTGCCGCCGCTTTCGGCTACAGTCGGCGACACGTCGGTCGGATTCGGTTCTAAGAGAAACTCGACGATGGGCCCAGTCATGTAGTGCGAAGGGATCACGTGGAGGCGGAAGTCGGATCGACCCATGTCGTCATATCGAAGACGGCAACGCAGTAGTCGTCCGGGTCATTTATCCGAGGTTGGATGAGCAGATCCCCTTCACGAACGAGCGGAACGAGTTCCTGTGGAAGGCTTCCGCCAAAGCTCCTCGTTATCTTTCCGGCTGTGCTCGTAAGGGGTATCTCGACGCCATACACCTGGCCATTGCCGGTTACTCGTATGTAGATGCGGCACTTATTGCCGGCACGAAGCATGAATCCGGCGAACGTGTACACGTCTTCAAATCGAGGAAATCCGCCACCGTGAGTCAGCAAACCGAACAGCCTGAACAGGGCGTGGTCGTAGGAGACGGTTTGGGCAGTATCGGAAAACCCCAGAAGAGACGCGTCAACGATTACGTTTCCATGGCTGTCGAAAGGCTGCGATTGCTTTTCTCTGAATTGATCGTTATCAAGCATGGGTGCGGTTCGGGCGCAATCAATGGCCGCCTCAACGTCCAAGGCTTCACCTTCTCTGGACAGCGCGAACTCAACGGCTAACCCGGAGGTCATCTGTACATCGTTGGAAACTACAATCCTCGCAACGTCGTTACTGGCACGGACGACGCCTCGCAGTGTAGTCCGGTAAGCCGGCAGCGAACCTGGAGGAGCGACCACAAGGGGTGTCACGCTCCTCAGCAGGAATGCGTAGGTCGCGTCCTCCAGGTTCGTTACCATGTCAGCTATTGCCCTCTGCGGTACCGGTTTATGATCCGGGAATCGTGTTATCCAGTCGGGGCACCTCGGTTCAGGCGGGAACGGTGACCGCTGGTTCCAGGTCCCGCTCGATTACCGGCTCGGGTTTGCGGTACAGGGCGCTCGGCCACCAGATCCGGTTGCCGAGGTCGAGGTTCAACGCGGTGACCAGGATGGACCGGACCACGATTGTGTCGAGGAGGACCCCGAACGCCACCGCGAAACCGATCTCGGCGAATGCGGTCAGCGGGAGGGTGGCGAGCACGGCGAAGGTACCGGCCAGAACCAGACCGGCCGACGTGATCACGCCGCCCGTCGCGGCCAGGCCGATCAGCGCGCCGCGCCGGGTACCGTGCCGCTGGGACTCCTCGCGTACCCGGGTCATCAGGAAGATGTTGTAATCGATTCCGAGTGCGACCAGAAACACGAATACGAACAACGGCAACGACGTGTCAGCGCCGCCGAAGCCGAGGACGTGCCGGAAAATGAGCGCGCTGACCCCGAGGGCCGCGCCGAACGACAGGACCACGGTCAGGACCAGGAACACGGGCGCTACGACGGAACGCAGCAGGAGCATCAGAATCCCGAACACGACGAGCAGCACCACCGGGATGATGAGGTCGCGGTCGTGGTTCGCCGCGTCGCGGATGTCGAGATTGAGCGCGGAGTTCCCGCCGACCAGGGCGTTGGCGTTCGGGATCCGGTGCACCGCGGTCCGCACCCGGGTGACCGTGTCGAACGCCGCCTGGCTGTCCGCCGCACCGGTGAGGGTGCCCTCCACCACGGCGTGGCCGTCCTTGCTCGCGGGCTGCGTCACGCTCGCCGGATCGATACCGTCGACACCGGCCAGGGCCGCACGGACGGCATCGGCGGCGCCGGCGTCGCTGGTCACGATCACCGGGTTTCCGGCACCGGCCGAGAAGTGACGGGCCAGCACGTCCTCACCGACGATCGAGTCCGGGTGGCCGCGGAACGCCTCCTTGTTCGTCAGCCCGTTGGCGTTCAACCCGACGACGCCGACCGCCATCGCGGCGAGCACCAACGCGGTGGCGACCCAGGTGATCCGGGGGCGGCGGGCGATGGCGTTGCCGATACGGGCCCAGATACCGGTGACCGTCACCTCGGCTGAGCCGAACGTGGGACGCGCCGGCCAGAAGATCCACCGGCCGACCGTCACCAGCATCGCCGGCAGCAACGTCAGGGTCACGCCGAGCCCGACCACGATGCCGATGGCGGACACCGGGCCGAGGCCCTTGGTCGCGTTGGTCTCGGCGAGCAGCAGACACAGCATGCCGACCACGACCGTGCCCGCGCTGGCGATGATCGCCGGTCCGGCGCGGTGCAGTGCCACCGCCATCGCCTCGTGCCGATTCTCGTGCCGGCGCAGCTCTTCGCGGTACCGGGCGACGAGCAGGAGCGCGTAGTCGGTGCCCGCGCCGAAGACGAGAACGGTCAGGATACCGGCGCTCTGTGCGTTGACCACCAGGCCGGCGTGCTTTGCCAACAGGTAGATGACGGCCTGGGCGGTGGTCAGTGCGACGCCGGCCGAGATCACCGGGAGTATCCACAGCACCGGGCTGCGGTAGGTCAGCAGGAGGATCAACACGACCACGCCGACGGTTCCGAACAGCAGCGCGCCGTCGATGCCCTCGAACGCCTTACCGGAGTCCGACGCGTTTCCGGCCGGGCCGGCGACATGTACCGCCAGGCCGCCGGAACCGTCACCGGCGATCTTCTTCAACGAGGTGACCAGGTCGGGCGCGGCCGACCAACCCTTCGACCCCAGGTTCAGCGGCACGATCGTCTGCACCGCCTTGCCGTCCTTGGCCGGTACCGGACCGGCCACCTGACCGTCGAGTTGCGGGAGCCGGCCGAACTGCTGGGCGTCCGCCGCGACCTTCGTCCGGTCGGCGGTGGTCAACCCGGACGGGCGTTCGTAGACCACGACGGCGGGGATCGTGTTCTGCGAGTAGAAGGCGCCCTGCACATCAAGGGCCTTCACCGACTCGGCGCTGCCCGGCAGGAAGGACTTGGAGTCGTTCTTCTCCGCGCCGTTCAGCTTGCCGGCGAGGGGGCCCGCGATCGCGATCACCAAAATCCAGAACGCGATGATGACGTACTTGATCCAGCGTCCGGTTATCAGGCCGGCGACTGATCTGGTCATGGGTCCCCCCGAGCGATTGCAATGGTCACGAGCCCGCCCAGTCTCTCGCGGAAGGATCGTCGATGCCTCCGCATATCGGACTGTTAGCG
>JAVHWE010000598.1:0-18264 GCA_032160285.1 Micromonosporaceae bacterium
GGGGGCGGGGCACACGGGCCGGGCCGCCGCGGCACGAACAGAGAACGTAGCGGCTGACTCAAGCGAAGGACACCGAGGCCACCATGGCGGGACAGAAAATCCGCATCCGGCTCAAGGCATATGACCACGAGGTCATCGACAGCTCGGCGCGGAAGATCGTTGAGACAGTCACGCGTACCGGGGCGCAGGTCGCGGGCCCGGTTCCGTTGCCGACCGAGATCAACCGCTACTGCGTGATCCGCTCGCCGCACAAGTACAAGGACTCGCGCGAGCACTTCGAAATGCGCACGCACAAGCGTCTGATCGACATCATCGACCCGACCCCGAAGACGGTCGACTCGCTCATGCGGCTCGACCTGCCGGCAGGCGTCGACATCGAGATCAAGCTGTAGGGGCCGGACTGATGGACAGGCAAGTCAAGGGGATCCTGGGCGCCAAGCTCGGCATGACCCAGGTCTGGGACAACAACCGGATCGTACCGGTGACCGTGATCCAGGCCGGGCCGTGCGTCGTCACCCAGGTGCGGACCGCGGACACCGACGGGTACTCGGCCGTCCAGCTCGCGTTCGGCGCGATCGACCCGCGCAAGGTCAACAAGCCGAAGGCCGGTCACTACGCCAAGTCGGGCGCGGCGCCGCGGCGGCACATCGTCGAGCTGCGTACCACCGACGCCAGCGAGTACCAGCTGGGCCAGGAGGTCACGGCCGAGGCGTTCGAGCCCGGCCAGTTGATCGATGTCACCGGCAAGACCAAGGGCAAGGGCTACGCCGGCGTCATGAAGCGGCACGGCTTCCACGGCCTGAAGGCCTCGCACGGTGTCGAGCGCAAGCACCGCTCGCCCGGCTCGATCGGAGCCTGTGCCACGCCGGGCCGCGTCTTCAAGGGCGTCAAGATGGCCGGCCGGATGGGCGGCGCGCGCTACACCGTACAGAACCTGACTGTGCACGCGGTCGACTCCGAAAACAACGTGATCCTCGTTCGCGGCGCGGTACCGGGCCCCAAGGGTGCCCTGATCCTGCTGCGTACCGCGGCGAAGACGACGCTGAAGAAGGGCGGCGTGAAATGACGACGGTCGATGTGATCACCACCGATGGCGCTACGTCCGGCTCGGTCGAGCTGCCCGCCGACATCTTCGACGCGCAGGCGAACATCCCGCTGATGCACCAGGTCGTGGTCGCCCAACTGGCGGCCGCCCGGCAGGGTACGCACAAGGTGAAGACCCGTGGCGAGGTGTCCGGCGGCGGCCGCAAGCCGTACAAGCAGAAGGGCACCGGACGGGCCCGCCAAGGCTCGATCCGCGCGCCCCAGTTCACCGGCGGTGGCGTGGTACACGGCCCGACGCCCCGCGACTACAGCCAGCGCACGCCCAAGAAGATGAAGGCCGCCGCGCTGCGTGGTGCCCTCTCCGACCGGGCCCGCAACGGTCGGGTCTTCGTGGTGTCGACGTTCATCGACTCGGAAACGCCGCGGACCAAGGACGCGATGCGGGTGCTGGCCTCGGTGACAACGACCGAGAAGGTACTGGTCGTGCTCAGCCGCGCCGACGAGGGCAGCTGGCTCGGCCTGCGCAACGTGCCGACGGTCCACCTGCTCGCCGCCGACCAGCTCAACACCTACGACGTACTGGTCGCGGACGAGATCGTCTTCACCAGCGAGGCGCTTGAGGAGTTCCTCACGGTGGCGGGCTCGGACCGCACCGGTTTACAGGAGGTGCAGCAGTGACCACGATCGCCGACCCGCGGGACGTCATCGTCGCGCCCGTCGTCTCCGAGAAGAGCTACGGCGAACTCAACCGCAACTGGTACACGTTCCGGGTCCACCCGGACGCGAACAAGACCGAAATCAAGATCGCGATCCAGCAAATCTTCAACGTCCGCGTCCTGACGGTGAACACGCTCAACCGCGAAGGTAAGCGCAAGCGGACCAAGACCGGCTGGGGCAAGCGTAAGGACACGAAGCGGGCGATGGTGAAGCTCGCCGACGGTGACCGGATCGAGGCCTTCGGCGGCCCGGTCAGCTGAGGGGTTAAAGACAATGCCTATCCGCAAATACAAGCCCACGACCCCGGGTCGTCGCGGCTCCAGCGTGTCCGACTTCGCCGAGGTGACCCGGTCGACGCCGGAGAAGTCGCTGCTGCGCCCCCTGACGAACAAGGGTGGTCGCAACGCCCAAGGCAAGATCACGGCACGACACCAGGGTGGCGGCCACAAGCGGCAGTACCGTCTGATCGACTTCAAGCGGGTCGACAAGGACGGCGTGCCGGCCAAGGTCGCGCACATCGAGTACGACCCGAACCGGACCGCGCGCATCGCGCTGCTGCACTACGTCGACGGCGAGAAGCGGTACATCCTCGCGCCGCAGGGTCTGCAGCAGGGGGACCGGATCGAGTCCGGGCCGGGCGCCGACATCAAGCCGGGCAACAACCTGCCACTGCGCAACATCCCGGTGGGTACCACGATCCACGGGGTGGAGCTGCGCCCGGGTGGCGGGGCCAAGATGGCTCGGTCGGCCGGCGTCGGCATCCAGTTGCTCGGCCGCGAGGCCGACTACGCCACGCTGCGCATGCCGTCCGGTGAGATCCGCCGGGTGTCGGTGTTCTGCCGGGCCACGGTGGGCGAGATCGGCAACGCCGACCAGTCAAACATCAACTGGGGCAAGGCGGGCCGCATGCGGTGGAAGGGCAAGCGCCCGACCGTCCGCGGGGTGGCCATGAACCCGGTCGACCACCCGCACGGTGGTGGTGAGGGCAAGACCTCCGGCGGTCGCCACCCGGTGAACCCGCAGGGCAAGCCCGAGGGCCGTACCCGTCGCAAGGGCCAGCCGAGCGACCGGCTGATCGTCCGCCGCCGCTACGCCAGCCGCAAGCGCGGCTAAGGGAGAGCTACACATGCCACGCAGCCTGAAGAAGGGCCCGTTCGTCGACGACCACCTGGCGAAGAAGGTGGAGTCACAGAACGAGAAGAACTCCAAGAACGTGATCAAGACATGGTCACGACGCTCGACGATCATCCCCGACATGCTCGGGCACACGATCGCCGTGCACGACGGTCGCAAGCACGTACCCGTGTTCGTGACCGAGTCGATGGTCGGGCACAAGCTCGGCGAGTTCGCGTTGACTCGCACGTTCAAGGGTCACGAGAAGGACGACCGGAAGAGTCGCCGCCGCTAGGCGGGACCGCAACGACAGGGGACAGCGATGCCAACCAAGGCAGCTCCGGTGCTTCCGGGCGCCCGAGCCATTGCGCGGTACGTACGCGTATCGCCGATGAAGGCGCGCCGCATGGTCAACCTCGTCCGCGGCCTACCCGCGACCGAGGCTCTGACGGTGCTGCAGTTCACGCCGCACGCCGCGAGCGAACCGGTGTACAAGGTTCTCGCCAGCGCGATCGCCAATGCCGAGAACAACGAGCGGCTGGACCCCGACTCGCTGCTCGTGAGCGAGGCATTCGTCGACGAGGGCCCGACGCTGAAGCGGTTCCGGCCGCGGGCGCAGGGTCGTGCGTACCGGATCCGCAAGCGCACCTGCCACATCACGGTCGCGGTCGAGAGCGTCCCGCCGGTACAGAACCGGCGCGGCCCCGCCAAGGCGGCGCCGGCCAAGGCGACGGCGACGGCGACAGCAAGCAAGGCGACCGCAAGCAAGGCGACCGCGACCAAGGCGACGCCGACGACGGTGACAGAGGCGGCGCCGACCGGGGCGACGAAGAATGTGTCGCCGGAGGCGGCCGACACGACGGCTCAGCCCGCTGTGGCCGAGGAGGAGACCGAGTAATGGGTCAGAAGGTTCACCCGCACGGGTTCCGGCTCGGTATCAGCACCGACTGGAGATCGCGCTGGTACGCGGACAAGCTCTACTCCGACTACATCGCCGAGGATGTGAAAATCCGTCGGATGATGGCCAAGGGCCTCGAGCGGGCCGGTATCGCCAAGGTCGACATCGAGCGTACCCGCGACCGGGTCCGGGTCGACATCCACACCGCGCGGCCGGGCATCGTCATCGGGCGCAAGGGCGCCGAGGCCGACCGGATCCGCGGCGAGCTGGAGAAGCTCACCGGCAAGCAGGTACAGCTCAACATCCTCGAGGTGAAGAACCCCGAGTCGGACGCGCAACTGGTGGCGCAGGCCGTCGCCGAGCAGCTGTCCAGCCGGGTCAGCTTCCGGCGGGCGATGCGCAAGTCGATGCAGTCGGCGATGAAGAACACGATGGTCAAGGGGATCCGGGTGCAGGTCTCGGGTCGTCTCGGCGGTGCCGAGATGAGCCGGACCGAGTTCTACCGCGAGGGCCGGGTGCCCCTGCACACGCTGCGGGCCAACATCGAGTACGGGTTCTTCGAGGCGCGTACCACCTTCGGCCGGATCGGCGTGAAGGTGTGGATCTACAAGGGCGACGCCGTGCCGGGCCGCGAGGCGCCGACCGAGGCGACCGCTCCCCGCGGCCGTCGTGACCGCAACGACCGGCCCGACCGCCCCGAGCGGCCGCGTCGCGGACGTTCCGGCTCCTCGGGTACCACCGCTGGCGGTACCGAGGCGGGTCGCGCCGCGGCAGCCGCGGTGGCAACCGGAGAGCCCACTCAGGACAGCAGCGCGGCGCAGCAGGCAGGGCCCGAGGCATCGGCCGCGCCGGCTCAGACACAGCAGGAGGGCTGACCCATGCTGATGCCGCGTAAGCCCCCGAAGGGGTTCCGCAAGCCGCACCACCCGGACCGCCACGGCGCGGCCAAGGGCGGTACGAGGGTGACCTTCGGCGAGTTCGGCATCCAGGCGCTCGAGCCGGCGTACGTGACGAACCGTCAGATCGAATCGGCCCGTATCGCGATGACCCGGCACATCCGTCGTGGCGGCAAGGTCTGGATCACGGTCTTCCCGGACCAGGCGATCACCAAGAAGCCCGCCGAGACGCGGATGGGCTCCGGCAAGGGCTCGCCCGAGTGGTGGGTGGCCAACGTCAAGCCGGGGCGCATCCTGTTCGAGATGACGTTCCCGACCGAGTCGATCGCGCGAGAGGCGATGCGTCGCGCGATCCATAAGCTCCCGATGAAATGCCGCATTGTCACTCGCGAAGGGGCTGAGGGCTGATGGCAGCGGGCGTGCAGGCCGCTGAGCTGCGGGAACTCTCCGATGAGGAGTTGGTGACCCGGCTGCGCGACGCCAAGGCCGAGCTGTTCAACCTCCGGGTGCAGGCGGCCACCGGCCAGTTGGAGAACCATGGGCGGCTGCAGGTTGTCCGGCGCGAGATCGCCCGGATCTACACGATCATGCGTGAGCGCGAGCTGGGTCTGTCAGCCGCGCCGGTGGAGGCGGTGGTGTCATGAGCGAGAACGAACAGAGCGGCGAGAAGACGAAGGAGCGCGGCCGGCGCAAGATACGTGAGGGCCTCGTACTGAGCGACAAGATGGACAAGACGGTGATCGTCGCCGTCGAGGATCGGGTCAAGCACTCGCTGTACGGCAAGGTCCTGCGGCGCAACACGAAGCTGCAGGCTCACGATGAGCAGAACGCCTGCGGCATCGGCGACCGGGTACTGCTGATGGAGACCCGGCCGCTGTCGGCCACGAAGCGCTGGCGGGTCGTCGAGATTCTCGAAAAGGCCAAGTAACCGACAACGCACGCGCGGCCGCCGGGCCGCGAGGACGTTCTTCCAAGCTCCGGGTACCCCGGAGGACTGGCAGACATAGGAGATTGACGTGATCCAGCAGGAGTCGCGACTGCGAGTCGCCGACAACACGGGTGCCCGGGAGATTCTGTGCATCCGCGTTCTCGGCGGGTCGGGTCGGCGCTACGCGAGCATCGGCGACGTCATCGTCGCCACGGTAAAGGACGCGATCCCGGGCGCCGGCGTCAAGAAGGGCGACGTGGTCAAGGCCGTCGTGGTGCGTACCGCCAAGGAGCGGCGGCGGCCCGACGGGTCGTACATCCGCTTCGACGAGAACGCCGCCGTGATCATCAAGGACGGCGGCGACCCGCGCGGTACCCGCATCTTCGGCCCGGTCGGGCGGGAGCTGCGCGACAAGCGGTTCATGAAGATAATCTCGCTCGCTCCGGAGGTGTTGTAGACCGTGAAGGTCAAGAAGGGCGACACGGTTGTAGTCATCGCCGGCAAGGACAAGGGAGCCAAGGGCCGGGTCATCGCGGCCTATCCGAAGCTGGACAAGGTCCTGGTCGAGGGCGTGAACCGGATCAAGAAGCACACCCGGATCAGCCAGACCCAGCGCGGCGCCAAGACCGGTGGGATCGTCACCCAGGAAGCCGCCATCCACGTCTCGAACGTCATGGTGGTCGACTCCGAGGGTAGGCCGACCCGCGTCGGTCACCGGCTCGACGACAGCGGTCAGAAGCTCCGTGTCGCGCGCAGTAACGGTAAGGACCTGTGATGACGACGTCCACCCAGGAAAAGATCGCGCCGCGACTCAAGGAGCGCTACCGCGCCGAGATCGTCGGCAAGCTGCGCGAACAGTTCGGCTACACCAACCCCATGCAGATCCCCGGTCTGGTGAAGATCGTGGTCAACATGGGCGTCGGCGAGGCAGCCCGGGACGCCAAGCTCATCGACGGCGCCGTCAAGGACCTGGCCACGATCACCGGTCAGAAGCCGCAGGTACGCCGGGCCACCAAGTCGATCGCCCAGTTCAAGCTGCGCGAGGGGATGCCGATCGGCGCCAAGGTGACGCTGCGCAACGACCGGATGTGGGAGTTCCTCGACCGGCTGCTGTCGGTCGCGCTACCGCGTATCCGTGACTTCCGTGGTCTGGACGGGCGCCGGCTCGACGGCAACGGCAACTACACGTTCGGACTCACCGAGCAGTCGGTGTTCCACGAGATCGACCAGGATCGGATCGATCGGCCGCGGGGCATGGACATCACCATCGTGACCACCGCGAAGACGGACGACGAGGGGCGGGCGCTGCTCAAGCTGCTGGGCTTCCCGTTCAAGGAGAGCTGATCCATGGCCAAGAAAGCGCTGATCCTCAAGGCGGCGCGCAAGCCGAAGTTCGCGGTACGCGCCTACACCCGTTGCCAGCGGTGTGGGCGGCCGAAGGCGGTGTACCGCAAGTTCGGTCTGTGTCGCGTGTGCATCCGAGAGATGGCACACCGCGGCGAGCTGCCCGGCGTGTCCAAGGCTTCCTGGTAACTCAAGCGAAAGCTTTCCCGCTTCGCCGAAGGCCCTGCCTGGGAACCACGGCGAGAAAGGCTGACGAATACCCATGACCATGACCGATCCGATCGCAGACATGTTGACCCGTCTGCGCAACGCCAACCAGGCGTACCACGACCGGGTGACGATGCCCTACTCCAAGATCAAGGCGAACGTCGCCGAGGTGTTGAAGTCCGAGGGCTACGTCTCCAGCTGGGCCGTGCAGGAGCCCGCCGCGGACGCCGTCGGCAAGACCCTGATCGTGGAGTTGAAGTACGGCCCGAACCGCGAGCGCAGCCTCGCCGGAATTCGGCGCGTGTCCAAGCCCGGTCTGCGGGTGTACGCCAAGGCTCCGGAACTGCCACGGGTCCTCGGCGGTCTGGGCGTCGCCGTCATCTCGACGTCCCAGGGCCTGCTCACCGACCGGCAGGCCCGCAAGCGAGGGGTAGGCGGGGAAGTCCTCGCCTACGTCTGGTGAGGAAGGTCTGCCATGTCGCGAATCGGACGTAAGCCCATCACCGTGCCAGCCGGTGTCGATGTCACCATCGACGGCCAGCTGGTCACGATCCAGGGGCCGAAGGGTACCCTCAGCCACACCATCGCCGAGCCGATCAAGGCGGAGCGCGGCGACGACGGCCAGCTGTACGTGAACCGGCCCAACGACGAGCGTCGGGCCAAGGAGCTGCACGGCCTGTCCCGTACGTTGATCTCGAACATGGTGGTCGGGGTGACCGAGGGGTACCGCAAGAGCCTGGAGATCGCCGGTACCGGCTACCGGGTACAGGCCAAGGGCGCGGCACTGGAGTTCGCCCTCGGCTTCTCGCACCCGGTCACTGTCGAAGCGCCGGACGGCATCAGTTTCACCGTCGAGCGCCCGACGCTGTTCCACGTCGCCGGCATCGACAAGCAGCTCGTCGGTGAGGTGGCCGCCAACATCCGCAAGATCCGACCGCCGGAGCCGTACAAGGGCAAGGGCGTCAAGTACCAGGGCGAGGTCATCCGCCGCAAGGCCGGAAAGGCAGGCAAGAAGTGACCGCCACGCTGCTCAAACGCCGTAACTCCGGTGGACCGGCGGGGATCCGCCGGGTCGGGCGGGCGCGCCGGCACTTCCGGGTCC
The DNA here is from genome assembly GCA_032160285.1 of Micromonosporaceae bacterium. Lineage (GTDB taxonomy): Bacteria > Actinomycetota > Actinomycetes > Mycobacteriales > Micromonosporaceae > Planosporangium. The sequence goes on from JAVHWE010000598.1 coordinate 8,250, forward strand.
GCAGGAACGTCAGTGGCACCGCGTCGCGGCCCCGGCTGGTGGTCACCCGGTCGCTGCGGCACATCACCGCTCAGGTCGTGGACGACACCAAAGGCCACACGTTGGCCTCGGCGTCGAGCATGGACGCCTCCATCCGCGGTACCGACGGCGACAAGAGCGCCGCGGCGCGCCGGGTCGGTGCGCTGCTGGCCGACCGGGCCAAGGCCGCCGGTGTCGGTAAGGTGGTCTTCGATCGTGGCGGCAACCGGTACGCCGGTCGTATCGCGGCCCTGGCCGACGCCGCACGCCAAGCCGGACTCGAGTTCTAGGAAGGAACGTCTCATGCCAGGACAACAGCGCAGGGGCGGCGGGTCCGGCGGAAGCACCGAAGGTGGTGGCCGCCGCGACAACCGCCGTGAGGGTGGTGGCCGGGGCAACGCGCCGGCCGAGAAGACTCCCCACCTGGAGCGGGTGGTCGCGATCAACCGGGTCGCCAAGGTGGTCAAGGGTGGTCGCCGGTTCAGTTTCACCGCCCTGGTGGTGGTGGGCGACGGGGACGGCACGGTCGGCGTCGGCTACGGCAAGGCCAAGGAGGTGCCGGCGGCGATCGCCAAGGGCGTCGAGGAGGCCAAGAAGCACTTCTTCAAGGTGCCGCGCATCGCCGCGTCGATCCCGCACCCGGTGCTGGGTGAGGACGCGGCCGGTGTCGTGCTGCTCAAGCCGGCCAGCGCCGGTACCGGTGTCATCGCCGGCGGTCCGGTCCGGGCCGTGCTGGAGTGCGCCGGTATCCACGACGTGCTGTCCAAGAGCCTCGGCTCGTCGAACGCGATCAACATCGTGCACGCGACGGTGGCCGCGCTGAAGAGCCTCGAATCGCCCGAGGCGGTGGCCGCGCGCCGGGGCCTGCCGGTCGAGGACGTGGCGCCGGCCGCGATGCTGGCGGCGCGCGCGGAAGCGGCGGTGGTGCGCTAATGGCACGGCTCAAGGTCACCCAGGTACGGTCGAAAATCGGGTCCAAGCAGAACCAGCGGGACACCCTGCGGACGCTCGGCCTGAAGCGCATCCGCGACGTGGTCGTCAAGGAAGACCGCCCCGAGATCAGGGGCATGATCCGGACTGTGACGCACCTCGTACGGTTCGAGGAGGTCGAGTAGCCATGACGATCAAGGTTCACCACCTGCGGCCCGCCCCGGGCGCCAAGACCGCGAAGAACCGGGTCGGTCGCGGCGAGGGCTCGAAGGGCAAGAGCGCCGGACGCGGTACCAAGGGCAGCAAGGCCCGGCGCAACATCCCCGCCTGGTTCGAGGGTGGGCAGATGCCCATTCACATGAGGCTGCCCAAGCGCAAGGGCTTCAAGAACAGGTTCAAGGTCGTGTTCCAGGTGGTCAACCTGGACCGGCTGGCCGAACGGTTCCCGGACGGCGGCGACGTCGGCCCGGACGAGCTGGTCGAGGCCGGGGCGGTCCGCAAGGGCCACCCGGTGAAGGTCCTCGGCACCGGTGACCTGGCCGGCGTCCGGCTCAACATCACCGCGCACGCGTTCAGTGCCTCGGCCCGCGAGAAGATCGCCGCGGCCGGGGGCACGGTTCATGTGCCCGGTGCGGAATCCTGACCGAGTACGTCCGACATGGCGCACACCGCCGATCGGGCACGATCTCCGATCGCAAGGCCACCGGCCCCGCGATCGGAGATCGTTGCGTGGCGGCAGGCACTGCCCGCGCGGGCGTGATGCCGCGCGCGCGTGCTGTTAGAGTCCGTTCCGAAACACCACTCGTACGCATCCGAACCGATCTCGTCCGGCGAGCCCGTCCGGGATCGTAGAGTTCCGCCACCACCGGCGGACACCTTGGCGCAGGAGGAAGCCGTGTCGTCCCCCTTCATCAGTGCGTTGAAGACGCCTGACCTGCGCAAGAAGATACTTTTCACGGTTGCGATGATCGCGGTCTACCGCCTGGGCGCCACCATGCCGAGCCCGGGCGTGTCATACACCAACGTGAAGAAGTGCATCGACCTGGTTCAGAACAGCGGCAGCAAGGGCATCTTCACCCTGCTCGACCTGTTCTCCGGCGGCGCGCTGCTCCAGCTGTCGGTATTCGCGCTGGGCATCATGCCCTACATCACGGCGAGCATCATCCTGCAGCTGCTGACCGTCGTCATCCCGCGATTGGAGCAGCTCCGCAAGGAGGGCCAGGCCGGCCAGGCGAAGATTACCCAGTACACCCGGTACCTGACGCTCGGTCTGGCGATCCTGCAGTCGTCGGCGTTCGTCGCGCTCGCCCGCTCCGGCCAGCTGTTCAACAACCAGTGCGACCAGTTCCCGATCGTGCCGGACACCAAGAAGCTGCCGATGTGGCTCGTGATCGGCGTGCTGGTGATCACGATGACCGCCGGGACCGGTGTCATCATGTGGCTGGGTGAGTTGATCACCGACCGCGGTATCGGCAACGGCATGTCCGTGTTGATCTTCACCTCGATTACCGCCCGGCTGCCAACCGAGGGTCGCCAGATCTGGAGCAACAGCCCGTACAAGCTGATCGCGGTCCTCGGTATCGGGGTCGTCGTCATCGCCTTCGTGGTCTTCCTGGAGCAGGCGCAGCGCCGGATCCCGGTGCAGTACGCCAAGCGGATGATCGGTCGCCGGATGTACGGCGGAACGTCGACCTACATCCCGCTGAAGGTCAACCAGGCCGGTGTCATCCCCGTCATCTTCGCTTCATCGCTGCTGTACCTGCCCCAGTTGATCATCCAGCTGATGAGCACGAAGACCCAGACAAGCAACGAGATCGTGGTTTGGATCAACCGGCACTACGCCCAGACGAGCGCGGTGAGTGGTCCGTACTACATCGTCACCTACTTCCTGCTCATCCTGTTCTTCACCTACTTCTATGTATCGATCACCTTCAATCCCACTGAGGTGTCCGACAACATGCGCAAGTACGGCGGCTTCGTGCCGGGCATCCGTCCCGGTAAGCCGACCGCCGAGTACCTCGACTTCATTCTCAGTCGGATCACCCTGCCCGGGGCGCTCTACCTGGGTGTCATCGCCGTCCTGCCGAACCTGTTCTTCAGCTTCGTCGGCGGCAACAAGCAGAACTTCCCGTTCGGTGGTACCGCGGTTCTGATCATCGTTGGCGTCGGTCTGGAGACGGTCAAGCAGATCGAGAGCCAGCTCATGCAGCGCAACTATGAAGGTTTCCTCAGGTGAGCAGGCTGACCACGGCAGGCGAGCCGGGGGCATGCGGGTGAGGCTGGTGCTGGTCGGTCCCCCCGGGGCGGGTAAGGGGACCCAGGCAGAGTTCGTCGCCGCACATCTGGCCGTCCCTAAGATCTCAACAGGCGACATCTTCCGCGCGAACGTCGCGCAGGGCACGCGGCTCGGGGTCGAGGCCAAACGCTATATGGACGCCGGTCAGCTGGTGCCCGACGAGGTAACGATCAACATGGTGGCCGGGCGGCTCACCGAGTCCGACGCCGGTGACGGGTTCCTGCTGGACGGCTTTCCCCGTACGGTCCCGCAGGCCGTGGCGCTCGATAAGCTGCTCGCCGAGTTCGGCTCCGGGGTGGATCTCGTCCTCGAACTCGTGGTCGACGACGACGAGGTGATCCGCCGACTGTCCGGCCGGCGGACGTGCCGTGGCTGCGGGAAGATCTGGCACATCGAGTTCGACTCGCCGATCCGCGAGGGTACCTGCGACCGGTGCGGCGGCGAGCTGTTCCAGCGCGACGACGACAAGGCCGAGACGGTGTCGGAGCGGCTGCGGGTGTACGGGCGGGACACCGCCCCCCTGGTCGACTACTACGGCGCCCAGAACAAGCTGGTCGGCATCGACGCCACCGGCCCGGTCGAGGACGTGACCGTCCGGGCGATCGACGCGCTGCGCTCGTACGGCGGGTAGTCGGGTGAGCGGGCCGGGACGTCACCGTCGTGCGTGAACGCAAGTGGGACATCGAGTACAAGACACCGGAGCAGATCGCCAAGATGCGCGTCGCCGGCCTGCTCGTCGCGGCGACACTGGACCGGCTGCGGGCCGCGGTGGCGCCCGGGGTGTCCACGGCGGAGCTCGACACCCTGGCCGAGGAGACCATCCGGGCCGGCGGCGGCATCCCGTCGTTCCTGGGCTACCAGGGGTACCCGGCGTCGATCTGCTCCTCGGTCAACAGCCAGATCGTGCACGCGATCCCGAGCCCGACCGCCGTGCTCCAGGACGGCGACGTCATCTCGATCGACTGCGGCGCCATCGTGGACGGCTGGCACGGTGACTCCGCGATCACCGTCGCGGTCGGCGCGGCGCGGCCCGACGTGATGCGGATGGCGGAAATCGCCGAGGAGGCCATGTGGGCCGGTATCACGGCGGCCGCCCGGGGGGTTCGCTCCGGCCGCGGCCGGCTCACCGACGTGTCGTTCGCGATCCAGTCCGCCGTCCGCCAGGGCGGCCGGTACGGGATCGTCGACGGGTACGGTGGGCACGGCATCGGCAGCGAGATGCACCAGGACCCGTTCGTGCTCAACTACGGCCGACCCGGCCGGGGACCGGCCCTGACGCCCGGCCTGTGTATCGCCATCGAGCCGATGATCACCCTGGGCCGGCCGAAGACCCTGGAGCTGGACGACGGGTGGACGGTGGTGACGGCGGACGGCTCGCCGGCGGTACATGTCGAGCACACGATCGCGATCTGTGCGGACGGCGTCTGGGTGCTGACCGCCCCGGATGGCGGCCGCGGTCGGTTGGGGGACCTGTCGGCCCGGGCGGCCCTGACGGACTCCAGCCGGCAGACCTGACGGTCAGATTTTCGAGATGGTACGCCGTGTCCGGGCGTGGCATGCTCGCTAACAGGACGATACAGGGGGTGGCGGGTGGCGGAGCGTCGGGACGAGCTGCGTGCGGCCGACGTGGACCGTCAGTTCGTGGCGGACAAGCTCAAGGCGGCCCTGGACGAGGGCAGATTGTCGCTGCACGAGTACGACGACCGGTTGCGGGAGACCTACGCCGCCCGCACCTACGGTGACCTGGACCGGATGCTGGCGGACCTGCCCGGTGCCGACCAGGCTCAGCTCGTACCCACTCCGCCGCGCGTGCCGCACCGGCCGCACGGACCGGCCGGCAGGGCCGCGGACGCGGGCCGCCACAGCACCCCGCGCTGGATCATCGCGATGTGGAGCAGCTGGATCACGGTGAGCCTCGTGGTCAACGCGATCTGGTTGGCCACCGTCCTGAACACCAACGGATCCGTCCCGTACTGGCCGGTCTGGGTCATGCTGCCGTGGGGAGCGGTGCTGCTCGCCGGTACCGTCACCCGGTTCACCACGGGCGACAGCTGGTCGCGCGACCATCGGGCCCGGCGGCAGGCACGAGCCGACCGCCGTACCAGACGGCGAACCAGCGGCGGCTACTGACCGGAGCCGTCCCGCCGGCGATGGCTACAAACCGGGGTGCCCCGCAGGTCGGGCGGTATCGATCCACGCGGCCGCCGTCGCCATGACACGCCCGACCGCGGGTGCCCGGTGACCCGGTTTGCCGTCGGGTACCGCCGGGCGTAGACTGGCGAATCGGCGCGCAGCGTCCCATCTGCCGTGCCCGCCCCGCGCTTCGGGTGGGTGGCAGATCCGCGGCTGGCGCGAGTGCCCATCCGGTCATTCGTGAAGGACGTGTGCGAGCCACCAACAGTACCGACGTCAGGTAGCGGAGGACATGCCGAAGAAAGACGGGGCCATCGAGATAGAGGGCCGGGTCGTCGAGCCACTCCCGAACGCGATGTTCCGGGTGGAGCTCGCCAACGGTCACAAGGTCTTGGCCCACATCAGCGGCAAAATGCGCCAGCATTACATCCGCATCCTGCCCGAGGACCGAGTCGTCGTCGAGTTGTCGCCGTACGATTTGACCCGCGGGCGAATCGTCTACCGCTACAAATGAGCTGACGGTCGGGTCGTACGGTTGTTCGGGCCAATGTCGCGGCCCAGGGCTGACGTGCGGCACACAGGCTCGATTAACAGTCGGGGTTCCCCACCGGGTAGGACGGGTTCAGCCGCGTCCGAACGCGGCGGGGACGGGAAGTAAGGCACACACCGTGAAGGTCAAGCCGAGCGTCAAACGGATATGCAACAAGTGCCGGGTGATCCGGCGTCACGGCCGGGTCATGGTCATCTGTACCGACCCGCGCCACAAGCAGCGTCAGGGCTAGTCAGCACCACCCGAGTACGAGCTCGTCCCAGCCGCGGGGCATCGCGACGTCATCGACGTCCGGCGCGACCCGGCTGACCCCCGGTCGGAGGCCGGGGCCCGTCCGGGCAGGCGGGGTGGGACGGGCACAGACCTCCGCCGTACATACGAGGAGTACGCCCGCAGATGGCACGTCTAGTCGGCGTCGATCTTCCCCGCGACAAGCGGATGGAGATCGCGCTCACCTACGTCTTCGGCATCGGCCGCACCCGCTCCAATGAGGCGCTCGCCGCGACCAGCATCGACCGGGACAAGCGCGCGAAGGACCTGACCGACGAAGAGGTCGTCCAGCTGCGCGAATACATCGAGGCCAACTTCAAGGTCGAGGGCGACCTGCGCCGCGAGGTCGCCGCCGACATCCGGCGCAAGGTGGAGATCGGCTGCTACGCCGGCATCCGGCACCGCCGTGGCCTGCCGGTGCGCGGACAGCGCACCCGGACCAACGCGCGGACCCGCAAGGGTCCAAAGCGCACCGTCGCCGGTAAGAAGAAGCCGGGCAAGAAGTAAGAATTAGGAGCGCATACACATATGCCACCCAAGGCACGCGCCGGCTCCCCCACGGTCAAGAAGGTCCGGCGCAAGGAACGCAAGAACGTCGCGCACGGCCAGGCGCATATCAAGAGCACGTTCAACAACACCATTGTGTCCATCACGGACCCGACCGGAGCGGTGATCGCCTGGGCCTCCGCCGGTCAGGTGGGTTTCAAGGGCTCGCGCAAGTCGACACCGTTCGCCGCGCAGCTGGCCGCCGAGGCGGCCGCCCGCCGGGCGATGGAGCACGGCATGCGCAAGGTGGACGTCTTCGTCAAGGGCCCCGGCTCCGGCCGGGAAACCGCCATCCGCTCGCTGCAGGCGGTCGGCCTCGAGGTCGGGCAGATCGCCGACGTCACGCCACAGCCACACAACGGATGCCGCCCGCCGAAGCGTCGTCGGGTCTGAGGGGATAGATAGAGATGGCTCGCTATACAGGTCCCGACTGCCGCCGTTGCCGTCGCGAGAAGATGAAGCTGTTCCTCAAGGGCAGCAAGTGCGACGGGCCGAAATGCCCGTTCGAGTCGCGCCCCTTCCCGCCCGGCCAGCACGGCCGCGGTCGTCCGAAGGAGACCGAGTACCTGCTCCAGCACCGGGAGAAGCAGAAGGCCCGGCGCGTCTACGGCGTACTCGAAAAGCAGTTCCGCGGCTACTACGACGAGGCGGTGCACAAGCCGGGCAAGACCGGTGAGGTGCTCCTGCAGATCCTCGAGTCGCGGCTGGACAATGTGGTCTACCGGGCCGGGTACGCCCACTCCCGGGACATGGCCCGCCAGCTCGTCAAGCACGGGCACATGCTGGTCAACGGCCGGAAGGTCGACATCCCGTCGTACCGGGTGCGCGAGCACGACATCATCGAGGTCCGCGAGAAGTCACGCGAGCTGACCCCGTTCGTGGTCGCGAACGCCCAGGCCGGCAGCAAGATCGTGCCGGCGTGGATCGAGGCGATCCCGAGCCAGATGAAGATCCTGGTACACGCGCTGCCGGCCCGACAGGTGATCGACACGCAGGTACAGGAGCAGTTGATCGTCGAGTTGTACAGCAAATAGGCACGGTGTGCTGGGGGGCGTCCCGCCCCCCACGCATGGTCGGTGGGCGTCAAATAGCGGGCGCCTGACGTACTGGAGGAACGCAAGTGCTCATCTCCCAACGCCCGAGCCTCTCCGAGGAGTCGCTCAGCGAGACCCGTTCGAAGTTCACCATCGAGCCACTGGAGCCCGGATTCGGGTACACCCTCGGCAATTCGCTGCGGCGTACCCTGCTGTCGTCCATTCCGGGTGCCGCGGTCACGTCGATCAAGGTCGACGGGGTCCTGCACGAGTTCACCACGATCCCCGGTGTCAAGGAGGACGTGGTCGAGCTGGTCATGAACGTCAAGGAGCTGTGCGTCAGCTCCGAGCACGACGAGCCGGTCTCGATGTACCTGCGCAAGCAGGGACCCGGTGACGTCACCGCCGGCGACATCCAGCCGCCGGCCGGCGTCTCGGTACACAACCCGGACCTCAAGCTGGCGACCCTGAACGCCAAGGGCCGCCTGGACATGGAGCTGACCGTCGAGCGTGGCCGCGGCTACGTCACGGCCGCCCAGAACAAGCAGTCCGGCCAGGAGATCGGGCGCATCCCGATCGACTCGATCTACTCGCCGGTCCTGAAGGTGACGTACCGCGTCGAGGCGACCCGCGTCGAGCAGCGCACCGACTTCGACCGGTTGATCATCGACGTCGAGGCGAAGCCGTCGATCACCCCGCGTACCGCGCTGGCGTCGGCCGGCTCGACGCTGGTCGAGCTGTTCGGCCTGTGCCGCGAGCTGGACGAGACGGCCGAGGGTATCGACATCGGACCGTCCCCGCAGGACGCCCAACTCGCCGCCGACCTGGCCCTGCCGATCGAGGAGCTGGACCTGACGGTCCGGTCGTACAACTGCCTCAAGCGCGAGGGCATCAATACGGTCGGGGAACTGATCGGGCGCACCGAGGCCGACCTGCTCGACATCCGCAACTTCGGGCAGAAGAGCATCGACGAGGTCAAGATGAAGCTCGCCGGGATGGGCCTCGGGCTCAAGGATTCGGCGCCGACCTTCGACCCGGCACACGTCGTCGACTCGTTCGCCGAGGTGGACTACAACGACGACGACTACCGCGAGACCGAGCAGCTGTAAGGCCGCCACGCTACTGAGGAGCCCTAGATGCCCACGCCCACCAAGGGTGCCCGCCTCGGCGGCAGCCCCGCGCACGAGCGGTTGATGCTGGCGAACCTCGCCACGTCGCTGTTTCGGCACGGAAAGATCCAGACCACCGAGACGAAGGCGCGGCGGCTGCGCCCGCTGGCCGAGCAGCTCATCACCCGCGCCAAGCGTGGTGACCTGCACTCGCGTCGCCGGGTCCTCACGGTCGTGCGGGACAAGGACGTGGTGTTCGCGCTGTTCGACGAGATCGCTCCGCGGTTCGCCAACCGGCCCGGTGGGTACACCCGGATCGTGAAGACCGGCCCCCGCAAGGGTGACGCCGCACCCATGGCGATCATCGAGCTGGTCGGGGAGATGGTGGTCACGGCCCCGCCGGTACGGCCCAACAAGGCCGCCGCGCGCAAGGCCGTCAAGACCGAATCGTTCGCCGCGCTCGCCGGTGAGGACCAGGCGTCCGCCGTCGCGGTGGCCGACCCGGCGGCCGGATCCGCGGTGGCCGCGGCGTCACCGGACACCGCGGTGGCCGCCGGACCGCCGCCGGACACCGCGTCCACTGCCGACGATGAGGCGGAGCCGGCCACGTCCGACCCGACCGGGTCCGAGGCTGACGGGTCCTGATCGGTCCCGTACCGGCACTGCCGGCAGGCCCGGCCCCGGTGCGGGGCCGGGCCTGCCGCTTCGGTGCGGCCGGTGCGCGATCGGTGGGCGGATGTGACGGACCTCGTGGCGGACGAGACCGTGGCGGACGAGACCACCGTGCGGCTGCGCCTCGACGTGGCCTACGACGGTACGGACTTTTCCGGCTGGGCCGCGCAGCCCGGCCGGCGGACCGTCGCCGGTGTACTGCACCGGGAACTGGAGCGGATCGCCGGTACCGTAACCGGGTTGACCGCAGCCGGGCGCACGGACGCCGGGGTGCACGCCACCGGACAGGTGTGCCATGTCGACCTGCCGGCCACGGCGTGGGCTGCGCTGGCGTCCACGCTGCTGCGCCGGCTCGCCGGGCTGTTGCCGCCGGACGTCAGGGTGTTCGCGGTCCGGCCCGAGGCGAGCGGTTTCGACGCCCGGTTCTCGGCGCTGTCACGGCGCTACGAGTACCGGG
>JAVHWE010000582.1:0-6893 GCA_032160285.1 Micromonosporaceae bacterium
TGAAGCCCATGCGGTTGATCACGGCTTCATCGCGCTCGAGCCGAAACAGTCGCGGCCTCGGATTGCCCACTTGCGGCTTCGGCGTCACGCTGCCGATCTCGACGAAACCGAACCCGAGCGCCGGCCAGGCGGTCACCGCCCGGCCGTCCTTGTCCGCCCCGGCAGCGAGGCCCACCGGATTGGGAAAGCGCACCCCGAACACGGTCGTGGCGGCCCCGGGCGGCGAGTACGGCCGCCGGGGCGCCACCCGGGCGAGCCGGGCCAGCCAGCGCAGGGTCACGTCGTGGGCGGTCTCCGCGTCGCCGTGCCCGAGCCGGAACAGGACCGGCCGCGCCAGCCGCTCGTACGGCCCTAGTCGCTGTCCGTTGATGGGTTCGCCCTCCTTCGGAGGGCCGCGTGGAGCTCCTGCAGCGGGCGGACCGTCATCTCGCCGCGGATCAGCGCCTCGATGCCCATGACGGCGGCGGCGGCGCCGGGCAGGGTGGTCACGCACGGGATGTCCGCGGCGACGGCGGCGCTGCGGATCTCGTAACCGTCGAGACGGGCGCCCGAGCCCTGCGGGGTGTTGATGACCAGGTTGACCTCGCCGGCCGCGATCAGCGCGACCCCGTCCGGCGTGGGCCGGTCCGGGTCGTCCGGGGCTTGGAAATGCTTGCGTACCACCTCGCACTCCACCCCGTAGCGGCGCAGCACCGACGCGGTACCGGCGGTGGCGAGGATCTCGAAGCCCAGGTCGGCGAGGCGCTTGATCGGGAACACGATGCCCCGCTTGTCGCGGTTCGCCACCGTTACGAAGATCTTCCCGACGGTCGGCAGCGACCCGTACGCCGCGGCCTGGGACTTGGCGAACGCGTGCCCGAACGAGGTGTCGATGCCCATCACCTCGCCGGTCGACTTCATCTCCGGTCCGAGCAGGTTGTCCACGCCCTTGCCGGCCGGCGTCCGGAACCGCTTGAACGGCAGCACCGCCTCCTTGACCGAGAACGGACCGAACGGCAGCGGATCACCGCCGGCCGTGTCATCCCAGACGGCTCCGCCGGCCCTGTCGTCCCAGCCGGCTCCGCCGTCACCGGCGGACGGCAGCATGCCCTCGGCGCGCAACTCGGCGATGGTCGCGCCGAGCGCGATCCGGGCCGCCGCCTTGGCCAGCGGTACCGCGGTCGCCTTCGACACGAACGGCACGGTGCGCGACGCCCGCGGGTTGGCCTCCAGCACGTACAGGGTGTCGTCCTTGAGCGCGTACTGGACGTTGAGCAGGCCACGCACGCCGACGCCGCGCGCGATCGCGGCGGTGTACCGGCGGACCTCGGCGAGGTGGACGGTACCGAGCGTGATCGGCGGCAGCACACACGACGAGTCGCCGGAGTGGATGCCGGCCTCCTCGATGTGCTCCATCACGCCGCCGACGAAGATCTCACCGGTGCCGTCGCACAGCGCGTCGACATCGATCTCGATGGCGTCGTCGAGGAACCGGTCGACCAGTACCGGGTGCGCCGGGCTGATCGCGGTGGCCCGGTCGATGTACCCGCGCAGCGTCTCCTCGTCGTAGACGATCTCCATGCCCCGACCGCCGAGCACGTACGACGGGCGCACCAGTACCGGGTACGAGATCTCGTCGGCGATCCGCTTCGCCTCGTCGAAGCTGGTGGCGGTCCCGTGCGCGGGCGATCGCAGCCCCGCCCGCGCAAGCACCTCGCCGAACGCGCCCCGGTCCTCGGCCAGGTCGATCGAGGCCGGGGAGGTACCCACGATCGGCACCCCGGCCTGCTCCAGCCGGGCCGCGAGCCCCAGCGGGGTCTGGCCACCGAGCTGCACGATCACGCCGACCACGCCCGGTCCGCCGGCCGCCCGACCCGAGGAGTCCTCGGCGTGGACCACCTCCAGCACGTCCTCGAACGTCAGCGGCTCGAAGTACAGCCGGTCGGCGGTGTCGTAGTCGGTCGACACCGTCTCCGGGTTGCAGTTGACCATGACGGTCTCGACGTCGGCCGCCCGCAGCGCCATGACGGCGTGCACGCACGAGTAGTCGAACTCGATGCCCTGCCCGATCCGGTTCGGGCCCGATCCTAGGATGATCACTTTGCGCCGGTCCGACGGCGCGACCTCGGTGGTCTGGTCGTAGGACGAGTAGTGGTACGGCGTGGTGGCGGCGAACTCGGCGGCGCAGGTGTCGACGGTCTTGAACACCGGCCGCAGGTCGAGCCGGTGGCGCAGCACCCGTACGCCGTCCTCGCCGGCCAGCTCCGGGCGCAGCGCGGCGAGTTGCCGGTCGGACAGGCCGGCCCGCTTGGCCCGGCGCAGCAGCACCCGGTCCAGGACCGGCGCGGCGAGGATCTCGGCGCGCAGGTCGACCAGGGAGGCGATCTGGTCGACGAACCACGGGTCGTACCCGGACGCGGCGGCCACCTCGGCCGGGTCCGCGCCCAGCCGCAGCGCCCACTCCACGGTGTACAGCCGGCCGTCGTGCGGGGTACGCAGCCGGTCGAGCACCTCACCGGCGGTCGCGTCGGAGCGCGGATCGGGCCCGGTCCAGAAACCGGCCGCCGTCGTCTCCAGCGACCGCATCGCCTTGTTCAGTGCCTCGGTGAAGTTACGCCCGAGCGCCATCACCTCCCCCACCGATTTCATCGTGGTGGTCAGTTCCGGATCCGCACCGGGAAACTTCTCGAACGCGAACCGGGGGATCTTCACCACGATGTAGTCGAGCGCCGGCTCGAACGCGGCCGGGGTCTGTCGGGTGATGTCGTTGGGGATCTCGTCGAGGGTGTAGCCGATGGCCAGCTTCGCCGCGATCTTGGCGATCGGGAACCCGGTCGCCTTCGAGGCCAGCGCCGACGACCGCGACACCCGCGGGTTCATCTCGATCACCACGAGCCGGCCGTCGCGTGGGTTCACCGCGAACTGGATATTGCAGCCGCCGGTGTCCACCCCGACCTGCCGGAGCACCGCGATGCCGAGGTCGCGCATGCGCTGGTACTCCCGGTCGGTCAGGGTCATCGCCGGCGCCACGGTCACCGAGTCCCCGGTGTGCACCCCCATCGCGTCGACGTTCTCGATCGAGCAGACCACGACCACGTTGTCGTTGCGGTCGCGCATCAGCTCCAGCTCGTACTCCTTCCAGCCGAGCACGCTCTCCTCGATCAACACCTCGTGTACCGGCGACGCGGCCAACCCGGTACCGGCGAGCCGGTCCAGGTCCGCCTCGGTGTGCGCCATGCCGGAGCCGAGGCCGCCCATGGTGAACGACGGCCGGATCACCACCGGCAGCCCGAGTTCGGCGACCGCCGCGTGGACCTCGGCCATCGACCGGCACACCCGGCTGCCCGGGGTCTGCCCACCGGCCAGCGCGACCACGTCCTTGAACAGCTGTCGGTCCTCGCCGCGCCGGATGGCGCCGATGTTCGCGCCGATCAGTTCGACCCCGTACTTGTCCAGTACGCCGAGGTCGTGCAGGGCGACCGCGGCGTTGAGCGCGGTCTGCCCGCCGAGGGTGGGCAGCAGCGCGTCGGGGCGTTCGCGGGCGATGACCAGTTCGAGGAACTCCGGCGTGATGGGCTCGATGTAGGTGGCGTCGGCGAACTCCGGGTCGGTCATGATCGTCGCCGGGTTGGAGTTGACCAGGGTGACCCGCAGCCCCTCGGCGCGCAGCACCTGGCACGCCTGGGTACCGGAGTAGTCGAACTCGCAGGCCTGCCCGATGACGATCGGGCCGGATCCGATCACCAGGACGTGCGAGAGGTCGGTCCGTCTAGGCACGCTGCACCAACTCCAGGAAGCGGTCGAACAGGTAGTCGGCGTCGTGCGGGCCCGCCGCGGCCTCCGGGTGGTACTGGACCGAGAACGCGGGCACGTCCAGCAGCCGCAGGCCCTCGACCACGTTGTCGTTGAGGCAGACATGGCTGACCTCGACCCGACCGAAGTCGGTGTCGGCCGCACCGTCGGCGGGCGCAGTCAGCGCGAAGCCGTGGTTGTGCGCGGTGACCTCCACCTTGCCGGTGGACCGGTCGAGGACCGGCTGGTTGATGCCGCGGTGGCCGTACTTCAGCTTGTAGGTGGAAAGCCCGACCGCCCGGCCGAGGATCTGGTTGCCGAAGCAGATGCCGAAGATCGGCGTCCGCCGTTCGAGCAGGGCGCGGGTCACCGCGGTCACGTGATCGGCGGTCGCCGGGTCGCCCGGGCCGTTGGACAGGAACACCGCGTCCGCGCCCGTCGCGAGGATGTCGTCGACGCCCGAGGAGGCCGGCAGGACGTGGGTGGTGATGCCGCGGGCGGCCATCCGGCGCGGGGTGTTCCGCTTGATGCCGAGGTCGATCGCTGCCACGGTCAGCCGGTGCTCCCCCGCCGCGGCCACCGCGTACGGCGTCGCCGTCGACACCTCGTCCACCAGGTTCGCGCCGGCCATCTCCGGTGCCCGGCGGACCCGGTCCAGCACCGCCGCCGGGTCGTCGTCCACACTGGACACGCCGACCCGCATGGCCCCCCGCTCGCGCAGGTGGCGGGTCAGCGCCCGGGTATCGAGGCCGGAAATCCCGACGATCCGCTCGGCGACCAGTCGCTCGGCCAGGCTACCGGTGGCGCGCCAGTTGGAGTGGGCGCGCGACGGGTCGCGGACCACATAGCCGGCGACCCAGATCCGATCGGACTCGTCGTCTTCGGCGTTGACCCCGGTGTTGCCGATGTGCGGCGCGGTCATCACGACCACCTGCCGGTGATACGACGGATCGGTCAGGGTCTCCTGGTACCCGGTCATGCCGGTGTTGAAGACCGCCTCGCCGAACGTCTCGCCGATGCTGCCGTACGCCTCGCCGGTGAACGTGGTGCCGTCCTCCAGCACGAGCACCGCGCCCGTCACTTGACTGCCTTCCCGTCGAGAACGGTCGGTTCGCCGCGCAGGAACGTGGCGACCACCCGTACCGGCAGTGTCATCCCCGCGTACGGGGTGTTCCTACTGCGGCTGGCGAGCCCACCGGGGTCGACCGTCCACCGGGCCGCCGGGTCGACCAGGGTGATGTTCGCCGGTACGCCCACGCCGATGTCCTGCCCGTGATCGTCGAGGCCGGCGATCCGGGCCGGGGTACGCGACATCCGCCGCGCGATCCCGTCCCAGTCCAGCCCGAGTCCGCCCAGCATGGTGCTTGCCACGATCGACAGCGCCGTCTCCAGGCCGACCATGCCGGGCCGGGCGTACGCCCACTCGCACTCCTTGTCCTCGACGGCGTGTGGCGCGTGGTCGGTCGCGACCGCGTCCACCACGCCGTCGACCAGCGCGGCGCGCAGCGCCGCCACGTCGGCGGCGGTCCGCAGCGGCGGGTTGACCTTGAAGACCGGGTCGTAGGATGCCGCCGGCGACCCGCTCTCGGCCCGCGCCGGAGCGGCTCCGACGAATTCGTCGGTGAGCAGCAGGTGGTGCGGGGTGACCTCGGCGGTGACCCGGATCCCGCGCTCCTTGGCCCAGCGCAGGATCTCCACGCTGCCCGCGGTGGAGACATGGCAGACGTGCAGGCGCGCGCCGACGTGGTCGGCGAGCAGCACGTCCCGGGCGATGATCGACTCCTCGGCGACCGCCGGCCAGCCGGTCAGGCCCAGCCGCGCCGCGACCTCGCCCTCGTGCATCTGGGCGCCCACGGTCAGCCGCGGCTCCTCCGCGTGCTGGGCGATCATCCCGTCGAACGCCTTCACATACTCCAGGGCCCGACGCATCAGCCGCGGGTCGGCCACACAGTTGCCGTCGTCGGAGAAGATCCGTACCCGGGCCGCCGACTCGGCCATCGCCCCCAACTCGGCGAGCCGCTCGCCGGCCAGCCCGACCGTGACCGCGCCGATCGGCTGGACATCGACCAGGCCGGCCTGCCGGCCGAGCCGCCAGACCTGCTCGACCACGCCGGCCGTGTCGGCCACCGGCGACGTGTTCGCCATCGCGCAGACCGCGGTGTACCCGCCGAGCGCCGCCGCCCGCGACCCGGTCTCGACCGTCTCGGCATCCTCGCGACCGGGTTCGCGCAGGTGGGTGTGCAGGTCGACCAGGCCGGGCAGGGCGACCAGCCCGTCGGCGTCGACGACGTGTGCGCGGGCGGCCCCCAGCCGGCTACCCATCTCGGCGACGACGCCGTCGCGGATCAGCAGGTCGGTCGGGTCACCGCCGAGCACCCGCACCCCTCGGATCAGGTACGTCACGACCGTGCCTCCTTCGTGTTCACAGGCCCCCCAGCAGCAGGTAGAGCACGGCCATCCGGACGCTGACGCCGTTGGCGACCTGCTCGACGATCGTGGAGCGGGCCGAGTCGGCCACCTCCGGGGTGATCTCCATGCCCCGGTTCATCGGACCGGGGTGCATGACGATGGCGTGGTCGGGCAGCCGGCCCATCCGGCGGCCGTCCAACCCGTAGCGGCGGGCGTACTCCCGCGACGAGGGGAAGAAGCCCTGCGCGACCATCCCGGGCGGCTCGCCACCGTCGGCGGACCGCTCGCGCTGGACCCGCAGCATCATCACCACGTCCACGTCCGGTAGGACGCTGTCCAGCTGGTAGCTGGTTTCGACCGGCCACGCGTCCACCCCTACGGGGAGCAGCGTCGGCGGGGCGACCAGGGTCACCTTCGCACCCAGGGTGTGCAGCAGCAGCACGTTCGACCGGGCTACCCGGCTGTGCAGCACGTCGCCCACGATCGCGACGCTCAGCCCGGCCACCCGCCCCAGCCGCGACCGCATCGTGTACGCGTCGAGCAGCGCCTGGGTCGGATGCTCATGCGTGCCGTCGCCGGCGTTGAGTACGCTGCCGTCGATCCAGCCGGCCAGCCGGTGCGGCGCACCGGACGCCGGGTGGCGGATCACCACGCCGTCCGCGCCCATCGCCTGCAGGGTGAGCGCGGTGTCCTTGAGGCTCTCCCCCTTGGAC
>JAVHWE010000362.1:0-3269 GCA_032160285.1 Micromonosporaceae bacterium
CGGGCCGTGAGCAGCAGTGCCGCGAGCCCGACCGGCACGTTGATCCAGAAGATCGCCCGCCAGCTCGCGTACTCGACCAGCGCGCCGCCGATGATGGGCCCGGCGGCCATGCTGATGCCGACGACGCCGCCCCACACCCCGATCGCGCGGGCCCGCTCCTTCGGATCGGTGAAGGTGTTGGTGATGATCGACATCGCCACGGGGTTGAGCATCGAGCCGCCGACGGCCTGCACCATCCGGAAGACCACCAGCCACCCCAGAGTCGGTGCGAGGCTGCACAGCGCGGAGCCGGCCGTGAAGAGCACCAGGCCGGTCTGGAAGACGCGGCGCCGGCCGATCCGGTCCGCGGTCGAACCGGAGAGCATCAGCAGCGCGGCCAGCACCACCGCGGCCACGCCGACCGGGATGTTCATCCAGAAGATCGACCGCCAGCCCAGCGACCCGACCAGGGCACCGCCCACCACCGGGCCGAGGGCCAGGCTGATGCCTACCACCCCGCCCCAGACGCCGATGGCACGGGCGCGCTCGCGCGGTTCGGTGAAGGTGTTGGTGATGATCGACATCGCGACCGGGTTGAGCATCGACCCGCCGACCGCCTGCAGCATCCGGAAGGCGATCAGCCAGCCCAGGCTCGGTGCCAGGCTGCACAGCAGCGACCCGAGGATGAACACGACCAGTCCGGTCTGGAAGGTGCGTCGCCGGCCCACCCGGTCGGCGGTCGACCCGGCCAGGATCAACAGGCTTGCCAGCACGAGCGTGTACGCGTCGATCGTCCACTGTAGGCCGGACAGCGAGGCGTGCAGGTCACGGCCGATGGCGGGCAGGGCGATGTTCACGATGGTGCTGTCCAGGCCCACGATGAACAGGCTCAGGCAGCAGATGGCCAGCACGAGGTTCCGCCGACCGCGATTCAGGTCAGGCGCCGGACCCCCGGGGACTTGTGCGGCCATAACCTTTAGCATCGTAGAACCGAGTGACGGCCGCGGATAGCGGAGTCCGTCGCCGGCGGCAACCCGGCGCGAGGCCGGGCACGGTCGGAGGCCGGGCACGGTCGGCTACGTGGCTATCGATGGAGGCGACGGTGGGCACGATGTACAGCTTGGAGCCGGATTCGCGTACGCTGCACGGCCACTTCTCCCCCGACCTGCCGCCGGTGCTCACCGTCGACCCCGGCGACTCGGTGCGGTACCGGACCCTGGACTCCGGCTGGTCGGCCGGGCCCTACCCGGGCGGCCCGTACCGGGACCGGCCACGCGTGCCGGAGTACCGGCCGGACGCCGGCCACGCGCTCGTCGGGCCGGTGGCGATCCGGGGCGCCCGCCCCGGGTCCACGCTGGCCGTCCGCGTCGACACGGTGGTGCCCGCGAGCTGGGGTACCTGCGTGGCCGGCGGCTGGGCCAGCGCCTTCAACGAACGGTACGGCCTACTCGACGACGGCGTGGTGCAGGCGTGGGACCTGGACCCCACCACGATGACCGGGCGCAACCAGCACGGACACACGGTCGCGCTCCGCCCGTTCCTGGGCGTCATGGGGCTGCCGCCGGCCGAGCCGGGCCGGCACTCGACGATCCCGCCCCGGCCGCACGGCGGAAACCTCGACTGCAAGGAACTGGTCGCGGGCAGCACCCTGTACCTGCCCGTGCCGGTGGACGGGGCGCTGTTCTCGATCGGGGACGGCCACGCCCGGCAGGGCGACGGCGAGGTCAGCGGTACCGCGATCGAGTGCCCGATGGACCGGGTGGACCTCACCTTCGACCTGCGCGACGACCTGCCGATCACCACGCCGGTCGCGAACACGCCCGCCGGCTGGATCACCATGGGCGTCGCGGCGACCCTCGACGACGCGGCGTATCTCGCCCTGGACGCGATGTTCTCGCTGCTCGGCTCGCTGTACGGGGTGTCGCGCCCGGACGCCGTGGCGCTCGCCAGTGTCGCGGTCGACCTGCGGGTGACGCAGATCGTCAACCAGACCCTCGGGGTACACGCCGTCCTCGCCCCGGGCGCGATCCGGTAGCTCGCCGCCGGCGGCCCGGCCGTCAGCTGTCGGCAGCCTCACCTCGGGCCACGGCCCGTTCCGCCTCGCCCCGTGCCGCGATCGGCTTCGCGGGTTCGGCGCGCCGCAGCATGGCCCAGCACAGCAGGCCGACCGGGATGACCAACCAGCACGAGAACAGCCGGTAACCGAGGACGGCGGCGGCGGCCGGCGCCTGGCCCGCACCGGCGGTGACCAGGGCCGCGAGCAGGCTGGCCTCGATCACGCCGATCCCGCCCGGGGTGACCGGAATCTGGCGGACCACCTGCACCGCGAGGTAGACGGTAGCCAGCTGGAGGAAGGTCAACGGCAGATGGAAGGCCTTGGCGACGGCGGCCAGGCAGCACAGGTCGGTCAGCCAGTTCGCGACCGCGAACGCGAGCGCGGCCCGACGGTACCGCCGGGGCATCCGCTTCGCCGTCGTCGCGGTCGCCCGGGCGAAGGCCAACCATCGGCGCCCGGCCCGGCCGGCCGGTGGCGGCGCACCGGGGAAACCCGCCGTATCGGCCGGGTCCACCAACTCGCCCGGCACCGACGTCGGGTGGCCGGCGGGTGAACCGCGGCGGTGGCGGTGGCCGCCGTATCCGGAGACGGCGGCGATCACGACGACGGCGAGGGCCGCGAGCGCGGTACCGATGGGATGGGCGCGCCAGGTGTCCGTCGGGTGGGTGGCGAACAGGGCGACGAAGCCGAGCAGGTACAGCAGGCCAAGCCCGACGGTGGAGGCCAGCCCAGAGAGGATCATGACGGTACCGGCGGTCTCCCGGCTGGCGCCCCATCGCCGGTACGTCTGGTAGGCGAACCCGGCCGACACCGCCGATCCGGCCGGCATGCTGATCGACATCGCCGACCGACTGTAGGTGACCGCGAGCGCCTGCCCCATCGTCGTGGACACGCCCAGGCCGCGCAGCAGCCACATCTGCTGGCGCGCGAACATCGCCATCGACACCCACTCGGCCACCAGCCCCGCGACCAGCCACCACGGATTCGCCGCGCGGATCGCGGCGGTCACATCCGCCGGGTGCGGCAGCCGACCACGCAGCGCGACCACGGCCACGACGACCGCGATGCCGATGAACAGCAACCGCGTCCGCCGCCACGACCGGGACTGCGGACCGGGCGCGGGCCCGGGCGGCTCGGCACCGTGCGGCGCCCGCGCGTCCGCTGCGGGCCGTGGGAGAACTGAATGATCCATTGTGGACTGATCCGTCGACGCCTGATCCGGCCGGCGCGGTCG
>JAVHWE010000055.1:0-15055 GCA_032160285.1 Micromonosporaceae bacterium
CATTGGGGATACAACGCAACAACGAGCCACCGTATCGGTTGGGCGCGGCGACCCCGGTCGCAATCAGCCGGCGTCGTCCATGGTGTTGACCATGAAAAACGCCGCCCGGTCGAGGTACTGCCACAGCGTCGTGTCCTGCTCCGCGGGCAGGTCGAGCGAGTCCACGGCTCGACGCATGTGGCGCAGCCAGGCGTCGCGCTCGGCGGGACCGACCCGGAACGGCGCGTGGCGCATCCGCAGCCGAGGGTGGCCGCGCTGGGCGGAGTAGGTACCGGGACCCCCCCAGTACTGAATCAGGAACAGCCGCAGCCGCTCGGCCGCGGCCGCGAGGTCGGCGTCGGGGTAGAGCGGACGCAGCAGCGGGTCGGCGGCCACCCCCGCGTAGAACTCGTCCACCAGCTTGCGGAACGTCGGTTCGCCGCCGATCTGCGCGTAGAACGAGGGGGACTCGGGTGGGGTCGTCACCGCTCCATCCTGCCAGGCGCCGTCAGCGCGACGCGGCGCGTAGCCGGTGGCGGCCGCCACCGGACGGGCCCGGCGGGCCGGGCCGCGGCGGCACGTGGTCCCCGTCGGATCGGGTCGGACCGGCATCCGCCCGGGCGGACGGCGACGGCGTGGTACGGGGCGACGGCCGGTGTGCGCCGCCGGACCCGGCCGACCTGGTCGGCTGCCTGTCGGTGGGCGGCCGCTCCTCGGCGTTGACCCGGCGGGCTTGCTCGATCTTGGCGGTCACCGCCTCGGGTCGCGGCCAGGTCACGCCGGCCAGCACCATCAGCATCACGCCGCCAACCCCCCAGAGGCCGACGACGACCGGTAGGGAGATGTGGGAGGCGAGCAGGCCGGTGAGGAACACGGCGCCGCCCTGGGACAGTTGCACACCGCTCATCATGACCCCGAAGGCACGCGCCCGTACCTCGGTGGGGAGTGCCTGCACGAACAGCCCGTTGCTGGCGGGCAGGAGGCCGGCGACCGCGAAGCCGCTCGCCGCGGCGATCGCGGCCACCCCGTACACCGGCGGGTCGAGCAGCGCCGCGACCAGCGCGAGCGGCGTCATGATCGCGAGCGGCCGGATGAGAAGCAGCCGTACGCTCGGTCGGACGAAGCGATTGATGACGACGCTGCCGACGACGAAGCCCAGTGGCGTACTGCACATGATCACGCCCTGCATCCAGCCGCGATCGTGCAGGTTGTCGGTGAGATGGCCGGCCCACGCCGCGCCCAGGCCCTCGGGTACCACGGCGAACAGCAACGACGCGAAAATCACGATCGCGATCGACCGCAGCACCCGGCTGCCGAACACCACCTCGAACCCCTCGGCCGTCTCCCGTAACAGACGGGTGCGCCGCTCCGGCCGGAGCGCCGGCTCGCGGGGTCGCACGAACAAGCCGACGATCAGGGCCGAAACGCCGAACGTCACCGCGTCGAACGCGACCGCCACCCGCGCGTTGTACGCGGCGATGGTGCCGCCGAGGAGGTAGCCGGCGACCAGCGCGATCTGGGTGACTGTCTCGATCAGCGACAGGCTCAGCACGTACCGGTCGCCGCTGAGGATCCGCGGGTTGAGGGCGGATCGGGCGGCCCGGAACGGCGGGTCGAACAACGCGGTCAGAAACAGCAGACCGAGGAGCAGGTACAACGGCATGCGGGGCACCGCGACCAGCCCGATGGTGACCATGCGGGCCACGTCGCAGACGACCATGGTCCGCCGGTACGGGTACCGTTCGGCCACGGCGGCGAGCACGCTGCCGAGGCCGATCCAGGGCAGGTAGCTGATCGCGAAGGTGGCGCTCGCGGCAAGCACCGAACCGGTGCGTTGGAAGACCAGTGCGGTGACGGCCGCCCGGGCCATCGAGTCGCCGACGGTCGACAGCGAACCCGCGAAGAAGACCGCCCGGAACTCGCCGTTCGCCAGGACCTCACGGAATGTGGCCGGACGGTCGGCGACAAGGTCCGGGTCGGACACCGGCGGGTCCTCCAAGATTCGACTGTGTGTCCAGGCGATGCGGTGGGCTGGGTCGGCCGACGGGATTGTGCTGGTGCGGCGTCGGATTTCGACCGGGGGTGTCGGTGTGGATCCGGCTGAATAGGCAGTGAACTTGTCGTACCTGAACGAACGGACGATAGCCCACCAACCGGCCGACGCGCGAGCCCTGCCCGATGGTTGTCGGGTGAGGCTTGTAAAAACGGCAAAAAGCGATATAAGTTAAGTTTCTTAAGTGAAGAGGACACTACGGCCAGTTAATGGATCACTGTGTACAGTAACGCTTCCGGTTAACGCACTCGCGCGTCAACGGGCTGGTCAGCGCGTTTGTAGCGGCCTCAGCCGTCGGTGGGTCGGCGTGAACGGCGCTCCCGCGGGCCGGTGTCCTCCCGGCCGGTGCTATCGCGCGGAGCGGAGTCGGCCAGGCCCGCGGCGCAGGTACCCGGCGGCGGATGCGCCTCGGCCGGGCCGCCGTCGGGTGTCGGTTCGGCGGGTGGTGGGTTTGCGTCATCCGATGTCGGCATCACCTCGATCGGTGGGTGCAGGTGTACCGGGCCGGCGGCCCCGTCCTCCTGGAGAGCCGCGGTGAGCCGGCGGCGTATCTCGCGCCCGACCCGCCAGCGGGCCTCCGAGGTGGTCCTGGCGGTGGTCCGCAGAATCGCCCCGTCGGTGGTCAACTGTTCGACACCGAGTACCTGTGGCTCCTCGACCAGGTCGTCGCTCCACTGTGGGTCGTTGGCGAGGCTTGCCGCCGCGCTGCGCAGGACCCTGGTGACCGCCTCGATCCGGGCGAGCCCGACCGGCACGTCCACCACGACCAGGGCCCACCCCTGGCTGGAGTTGCCGACCCGGACGATCTCCCCGTTGCGGATGTACCACAGGATGCCCTGACCATCACGGACCGTAGTGATCCGTAAACCGACCGCCTCGACCGTGCCGCTGGCCTGCCCAAGGTCGACGTTGTCACCGACCCCGTACTGGTCCTCCAGCAGCATGAACACGCCCGCAAGGAAATCCTTGACCAGATTCTGCGCGCCGAAGCCGATGGCCAGACCGGCGATACCGGCGCTGGCCAGCAGCGGCGCGAGGTCGAGACCCACCTCGGACAGGATGAGCATCGCCGCCACCACGACGATGATCGCCGCCGCGATGCTGCGCAACACCGAGCCGAGCGCCTCGGCACGCTGCCGACGCCGCTCCGGTACCGCCCCGGTCGCGTCGCGCAGCGCGGCCGGCACCTTCTCCCGCAGCGGGCGCAGCAGGACCGGCGCCTTCTCGCCGGTACTGCCGCGCACGATCCGGTTGATCGTGCGGTTGAGCAGAAAGCGGGTGACGATCGCCAGTGCGACGATGAGCACGATCCGGGCCGGCTTCACCAGCAGGACGTAGCTGCCCTCGGCGAACCACACCGAACCGGTCTGCCGGAAGAGGTACGTGCACAGGTCGTGCGCGTCCGGGCAGCTCGGCGACGGGGCCGGCGATGCCGGCGCGGCCAGGACGGCGGCGGCGATCTGATGAAGGGGTCCCACGGGGATCTTCGTACCCCATCGGCGCCGCGCGGTCGCAGCCGGCCCGGCGGCAAACCGGTCAACTCGCCCCGCGCCGGCCGACACGCGCCGCGAGCAGCGGCGGCCGGACGAAAGTCGGAAGATTAGCGCGTGCAATTCGCCGATCTATCGGGGACCATTGGCGCACGGAAGCAGGGCGATACAGCTCACGTACGACAGCTCGCGGTACGACACCGATCAGCGAGGACGGGAGACCGTACGACCCGGAAGGGCGGCAGCGATGCCTGACATACGACCCACGGCCGGCAACGCGCTGGTGCTCAACGCCACGTACGAGCCGCTGTGTGTCGTGTCCGTCAGGCGGGCCACCATCCTGGTCCTCACCGCGAAGGCCGTCTGCGTGACCGACGGCGAGGGCGTCCTGCACAGCGTCCGGCAGGTGCTGCCGGTGCCGTCCGTGGTCCGGCTCACCCGGTACGTGCGGGTGCCCTACCGCACCCACATCGGCCTGTCCCGGCGGGCTATCTTCGCGCGGGACGGCGGGCGCTGCGCCTACTGCCGCGGTCCGGCGGAGACCATCGACCATGTCATGCCACGCAGCCGCGGCGGCCCGCACGCCTGGCACAACGTGGTCGCCGCCTGTGCCCGCTGCAACCACGCCAAGGGCAGCAAGACCCCGGCGGAGCTGGGCTGGCGGCTGCACTCCAGTCCGGCCGCGCCGAAGGGTACCGCCTGGCGGGTGCTCGGCCACCGGACACCGGACCCGCGCTGGTCGGACTGGCTGGAGCTACCCGAGGTGGCGTAGGGCGTCGGCGCGGGGGCGACTCACGTCACCCGGGTCCGGCCGGTCGGGAATGACCGCCACGCCTCGGTCCGCATCACCTCGCGCAGCCGCGCCAGCCCGTCGAACACGTCGACGAACCGGGTGTACAGCGGGGCAAGCCCGATCCGGAGGCGGTCCGGGAGGCGGAAGTCCGGTATCACGTTGACCGCCCGCAGCGCCTGGCAGATCTGCCAGGACCGGGCGTGGCGCAGCGTGATGTGTGCGCCCCGGCGCTCCGCGTCCCGCGGCGTGGCCACCGCGAACCCGTACCCGGCCAGCCACGAGTCACACAGCCCGATCGCGTACGAGGTGAGTGCCGCGCCCTTGGCGGCGATGGCGTCGACCCCGGCGGCGGCGGTCACCGACGCGCCTTCCAGCACCGCGTACCCGCCGAGCACCGACGGGGTGCCGACGGTGAACTTCTCGATCGTGTCCGCCGGGTCGTAATCGGCCGCCATCGCGAACTGGTCGCGTTGGCCGAACCAGCCCCAGATCGGCTGTCGCAGGACCGGTTGCAGGTCGGCCCGCACGTACAGGAACGCCGGCGCGCCCGGTCCGGCGTTGAGGTACTTGTAGGTGCAGCCCACGGCGAGATCGGCGGCCGCCTCCCGCAGCGGTACCCGGATCGAGCCGGCCGAGTGGCTCAGGTCCCACAGCGTGAGGGCGCCGACCGCGTGGGCCGCGGCGGTGATGCCCACCACGTCGGCGCGGGCACCGGACCGGTACGCCACGTGCGACAGGCACACCAGGGCCACCTGCTGGTCCAGCGCGGCGGCGACGTCGTCGGCGTGCACCCCGGCGTCGACGTCGGCCGGTACCAGCCGCACCTGGAGGCCGCGCGCGGCGGCCAGGCCGGCGAGCACGTACCGGTCGGTGGGGAAGTTGTCGTCGTCGGTGAGGATGACCCGCCGGTCGGGGCGGGCGTCCAGGGCGGCGGCCGCCAGCTTGTACAGGTTGACGGTGGTCGAGTCGGCGAGCGTGACCTCGCCGGGCGAGACGCCGAGCACCCCGGTGGCCAACACATCACCGGCCCGCCGGGCGAGGTCCAGCCAGCCGTCCCAGCCACGGATCAGCTGGCCGCCCCACTCGGCGGACACCGCCGCCACCAGCCGTTCGCGGGTGGCCACCGGTAGCCGCCCCAGTGAGTTGCCGTCGAAATACACGAGGTCGGTATCGTCGATGACAAACCGCCGCCGGTAGTCGGCGAGCGGGTCGGCGTCATCCATCGCCCGGGCCGCGGCCAGGAAGTCCGTCACCGCAGTATTGTGGCGTGCGCTACCCGGATGACCCCATCGGCCCGAGCGCCATGCGCGTTCCGCTAGCGTGAAAATGCACTCGTGTCCCTTCGACGCCTGGGGGCGTTGGGTTTTGACGATCATTGAAACCGTGCTCTTGTACGCGGGAGTACCCGCCGTCGTCGTGCTTGCCGTCTTCGGGCTGGTCTTCGTCGGCCAGGCCCGACGCGGTGGCCGGCGGTACCGCCCCGGCCGACCGTATGAGTTCCGGCCGGTCTGGTTTCTGGCCGGCGACCGGCGGATGGCCGGCAATCTGGCGCTGGGTACGGCGTCATCGGGGGAGTGGCCGGCGACGGCGGGCCAGAGTGGTACGGGAGGCGCGAGTGGTACCTGGTGAGCACGGCCTGCCGCGGCACGCGGAAGTACTCGGCGGACCGTTCGGCACCCGCCAGCTGCTCCGCCTCGACGAGGCGCTGCGGGTGGCGGACCGGTCGACCGGCCTGACCTTCAGCGTGTACGTTGGTGATCTTGACGAGCCGGTGCGCGGTCACGCCGAGAAGCTGCACGGCGAGCTGGCCGACCAGTCCCGGGTGGTGCTGATCGCCGTCTCGCCCAACCAGCGGGTCGTTGAGGTGGTCACGGGTTCGGCGGCGCACAAGCGCATTCCGGACCGGGTGGCCAAGCTGGCCGTCCTGACGATGACCGCCTCGTTCGGCGTCGGCGACCTGGCCGGCGGCCTCATCTCGGGGCTGTCCATACTCGTCGACCACGCCGGCCGCCGCGCGGCGGCCTGACCACTCGCCGGGACGGCTCAGATCGCGGCGGCGTCGCGGGCGCGGGCCTTCAGGGCCCGGACCACCCCGTCGCGGCCCTCACCGATCAGCCGGCGCAGCGGGGCCGGGCTGCCGTCCCGAGCCAGCCACGCGTCGGTGAGCTTCACCGTCTCCTCGCTGATCTGGAAGGCGGGGTAGGCCAGCGCCACAAAGTCCTGTGCCGGTTCGCTGTCCAGCGTGGCCCAGATGTCGTCCACGGCGTCGAAGTACTGTGCGGCGTACGCCGCGGTGAGCTGGGTCTGGGTGGGGTGCTGGAAGCCCTGGAGCATCGATCGTTGCAGCCAGTTGGGCAGGTTCCGGTCGGACACCAGGCGCCGCCACGTCTCCGCCTTGGACTCCGCCGTGGGGATCAGCGCGCGCGCCAGCGCCGCCTGCCGCTCGCCGCTCGCGGTCCGGTCGGCGTCGAGTTCGGCGTCGATCTCATCCGGTCCGGCCGCGCCGCCGGCGACCAGCGCCTGCAGCAGGCCCCACCGCAGGTCGGACTGGATCGCCAGCCCGTCGGGCACGTTGTCGCCACGCAGCCAGCCGGCGATCATGGACAGGTCGGCACCGGTACGCGCGGACGCGGCGGCCATCCGGGCCCAGGCGAGCTGGAACCCGCTGCCCGGCTCCGCGTCGGCGAGCGCCTGCCGGGCGGCCGCGGCGACCTGGGCCCAGCCCCGCGGTGCCCACGCCGGATCGGCGAAGAAGCTGAGCGCCGAGCGGGCCTGCGCCATCGTCGCGGTGACCAGGTTGATGTCGTTCTCGGCCGGCAGCCCGCGGGTGACGAGGCGGATGTAGTCGCGGGACGCCAGCTCGCCGTCGCGCAGCATGTCCCAGGCCGCCGCCCAGCACAGCGCCCGGGCCAGCGAGTTGTCGAACCCGGCGATGTGGTCGACCACGGTCGTGGTCGAGCTGTCGTCCAGGCGCAGCTTCGCGTAGGTCAGGTCATCGTCGTTGAGCAGCAGGACATCGGCGGCGGGCTGGCCGGCGAGCGCCGTGATCTCGGTACGGGAGCCGTCGACGTCGACCTCGATCCGGTCGCGCCGCACCAGCGTGGCGCCGTCCAGGTCGTACAGCCCGATGCCGATCCGGTGGGGGCGCAGCGTCGGGTACTTCTCCGGCGCGTCCTGGAGCACGGTGACCGCGGCGTAGGTGCCGTCCTCGGCGATCGTCACCTCCGGACGCAGCGTGTTGACCTGGGCCGTCTCCAGCCACAGCGCGGCGAACTTGCGCAGCTCCCGGCCGGACGCGGTCTCCAGGGCCGACAGCAGGTCGTCGAAGGTGGCGTTGCCCCACGCGTGCCTGGTGAAGTAGGCGCGCAGGCCGGCCAGGAACGGTTCGATCCCGACGTACGCGACGAGCTGCTTGATCACGCTCGCGCCCTTGGCGTAGGTGATGCCGTCGAAGTTGACCTCGACCGCGTCGACGTCGGGCATCTCGCAGTACACCGGGTGGGTGGATGAGAGCTGGTCCTGGCGGTACCCCCAGTTCTTGCGCACGGACAGGAACGTCGTCCAGGCGTCGGTGAACCGGGTGGCCGCGCTGTTGCACCAGTGGCTGGCCCACTCGGCGAACGACTCGTTCAGCCAGAGGTCGTCCCACCAGCGCATGGTCACCAGGTCGCCGAACCACATGTGGGCCATCTCGTGCAGGATCGTATTCGCGCGCTGCTCGTACTCGTGGTCGGTGACCTGGTTACGGAACACGTAGTACTGCTCGGCGTGGACGATGCAGCCGAAGTTCTCCATCGCGCCCGCGTTGAAATCAGGGGTGAACACCTGGTCGTACTTGGGCAGCGGGTACCGGACGCCGAACTGGCCGTGGAAGAAATCGAAACCCTGCTTGGTGATCAGGAAGATGTCGTCCGGATCCAGATGCCGCGCCATCGACGCCCGGCAGAAGATTCCCAGCTCGATTCCATCGTGGCTGTCGCGGACCTCGTGGTAGGGCCCGCCGCAGATCACGGTGACGTAGGTGCTCATCCGGGGCGACCGCGCGAAATGTACGGTCTTGCCGCCGGTCATGGCGGCGGCCGGCTCCTCGCGTTCGATCGGCATGTTGGACACCAGCCGCCAGTGCTCTGGGGCGGTGACGTGCCAGGTGAACTCCGCCTTGAGGTCCGGCTGATCGAAGCAGGCGAACACGCGCTGGGCGTCGGCGGTCTCGAACTGGCTGTAGAGATACACCTCCTTGTCGACCGGGTCGAGCGAGCGGTGCAGCCCCTGGCCGGTGGAGGAGTATCCACCGTCGGCGTCCACGATCAGCACGTTGTCCGCGGCGAGGTTCGGTACGGTCAGCCCGCGCTCGCAGGCCCACCCGGAGACGTCCAGCGGCTCCCCGTTGAGGGTGGCGCCGCGCACCGAGTCCGCGGCGATTTCGATGAAGGTGGAGACTCCCGGCTCGGTACAGGTGAAGCGCACCTCGCTGACCGAATGGAACGTCCCCTCGCCCGGGTGGCCCGTGCCGTCGGTCAGGTCGAGGCTGATGTCGTAAGTCGACACATCGAGCAGACGGGCGCGCTCGACGGCCTCTATCTGCTTGAGGTTGCGAACTCCAGCCACGGTTGTCTGCTCCATCTGTGCTCGGGAAGGCGCGCTCGGTGCTCACGAAGGCTCGCCGCCCCGCCGTCCCACAACGGGGCTGGGAAACGATCCTTTCATATCTTGCCGACGCGCACGAAGTGGTGCAGGTCACGTTACGGCAGAGTCGTCACAGGCACACGATCGAGTAAGTATCGGCAAGAGGGCGTGGCCCATATGCGCAACTCACCATTGGGGGAACCGTGACCGATCGTGTCATCGCCGACATGTGGTTCGACCCGGCCTGTCCGTGGGCATGGCTCACGTCCCGGTGGCTGCTGGAGGTGGAGCGGGTGCGCGGAGTCGACGTCCGGTTCCACGTGATGAGCCTGTCCGTGCTCAACGACGGCCGCGAGGGCCTCTCCGACAAGTACCGGGACGCGATCGCCCGCATGTGGGGGGCGGTCCGGGTGGCGATCGCCGCCGAGCAGAAGTACGGAAACGAGGTGCTCCGACCGCTGTACACCGCGCTGGGCACCCGCATCCATATCGGTCGCGAGGAGAGCGGCCACGCGCTGTTCGTGAACGCGCTCACCGACGCCGGCCTGCCGGCGGAGCTGGCCGCCGCGGCCGACTCCACCGACTACGACGACGCGCTGCGGGCCTCGCACGAGGCGGGCATGCGGCCGGTCGGCTACGACGTCGGCACGCCGGTCATCCACGTACCCGGCGCGGACGGCCAGGAGATCGCGTTCTTCGGTCCGGTCGTCACCCCGGCGCCCCGGGGCGAGGCCGCCGGCCGGCTCTGGGACGGCACCCTGCTGGTCGCCGGTACGCCCGGCTTCTACGAGATCAAGCGCACCCGGGACGCGGCACCGAACTTCGATTGAGCCGGCCGGCGGTGGCCGGTGGGCCCGCTGTCGGTGCTCCGGTGGCGGGCGGTGGGACCGCCGTCGTAACGACCCTTGTCGAACCGTTAGGGTCGCGGCCATGACGATCGCCCATCCGATCGCCCGAGCCTGGCTGGCCACGGGTACCGGGCCGAGCACCACCGCGCAGAACTACGACGAATTCGCCGATGACGCCGAGATCACCGCAATCATCGCGGCGAACCCGTACAGCGCGCTGGCGGTCGAAATGCCGCACCTCGCACCGGAGAGTCTTCCCCGACCGTTCGCCGATTGCCTGCCCGACGCGGTGGCCCGGCTCGCCGCGGCGAAGGCGGTCGGTCGTTACGCCGAGGCCGACGACGTGGCGGTGCTGTACCGGGTGACCGCGCCGGGTTCGTCGCCCGGCTACGGGCTGTGGACCATGATCGACACGGGGCAGATCTCCACCAGTGCCGACGAACCGGGGCTGGTCATCCGCAACGAGGACGTGTTCGAAGAGAAGGTGCGCGAACGGGTCGCCCTGGCTGAGGCGCTCGGCCACCTGCTCTCACCGGTACTCCTGCTCCAGACCGTGCACGCCGACGATTTGCACACCGCGCTCGCTGCCGCCTGCGAAGCCGCCGCCCACTCCGCGCCCGCGGCGGCCGACACCGATCCGGCGGGGCGGGTGCACGAGATCTGGCCGCTGGGGCCGGGGGAGGTCCGCACCCGGCTGCTCGCGCTGGCCGGGGGCGGGGAACTCGTTGTCGCCGATGGCAACCATCGCAGCCTGGCCGCCCAGAACGCCGGCCTGCCCCGGTTTCTGGCGGTCGTCACGACCCCCGCGTCGGTGACGATCCAGCCGTACAACCGCCTGGTCAGCGAGCTGATGCCCGCGCCGGTCGAGCTCGTCGCGCGCCTGGCGGCCGCGGGCGCGGAGGTCACCACCCTTTCGGGTACGCCCGGAGTGCCGGCACGCGGGGGGACGGTTCACCTGTACACCGCGGCGGGGGCCTGGGCCGTCGCCCTGCCCACCTCGGGATCGGTCGGCGGAGTGCATGATCTCGATCACACGCTGGTGGAGCGGCACGTGTTCGGCGACGCGCTCGGCCTCGACCCGGGCGACAAGCGGATCACGTACGTCGGCGGCGACTATCCGCCGGAGTGGCTGCGCGCCGAGGTCGACTCGGGGCGCGCGGCGCTCGCGGTACTGATCGCACCGGTGACCGTCGACGACTACATCGCGGTCAACCTGGCCCGGCAGCAGATGCCGCGTAAGAGCACCTGGTTCACCCCGAAGGCCCGAGCGGGATTAGTGGTCGCTGATCTTTCGACCGACACCTGAACCGTGGTATACCCAGCCCGCTCGGTCGATCGATCGGGTGAAGCTGGGGGTTGGCGTACATGCGGTTCATCGTCGCGTTGCTGGTGTTCTCGCTCGGCGTGGGGTGCTACGCCGCCGCCGCCCTGCTGTTCGACCGGCGTCGGCTGCTCCTGGGCCGGTCGGTGCCGCTGCCGCGGTTGCCGCTGCGCCAGGGGGGTCCGGCCGGTCCGACCCGGGTCGCCGCGGATCCGGTCATGGTGTATCTGACAATCCTCGGTTGTCTGGTGATCGGGACCGTCCTCATGCTCGGTGCCTGCGTCGGCGTCATCCTGTGGTGACACACTCGTTGGCATGCGCGTATTCCTGGGTTCCGACCATGCCGGCTACGAATTGAAGGTGCACCTCGCACGCCAGTTGGGCAACCAGGGCTATCAGGTGGTCGACGTCGGACCGGCGGCCTTCGACGCCGCGGACGACTATCCGGCGTACTGCCTGCACACCGGCGCCCGCGTGGTGGCCGAGGCGGGCAGCCTGGGCGTCGTGATCGGCGGTTCCGGCAACGGTGAGCAGATCGCCGCGAACAAGATTGTGGGGGTACGGGCGGCGCTCGCGTGGAGCGTGGAGACGGCCCGGCTGTCCAGGGAGCACAACGACGCCAACGTGGTCTCCATCGGCGCCCGCATGCACACCCTGGACGAAGCCACCCAGATCGTGACTGTCTTCCTGACCACCGCCTTCTCGCAAAACGAG
Organism: Micromonosporaceae bacterium; assembly: GCA_032160285.1. GTDB lineage: Bacteria > Actinomycetota > Actinomycetes > Mycobacteriales > Micromonosporaceae > Planosporangium. Next base: position 11,825 of record JAVHWE010000055.1, read on the forward strand.
CGGCACCTGCGGCGTATCACCCAGGTGGCCGCCTACGAGAAGACCCACCAACTGCCACCGTTGCCCTGACAACCCGGTGGCTTGGCCGCTCAGCGGGGCGACGGCTAGGCCGCCCAGCGGGACGACGGTTCGGCCGCTCAGCGGCGGGGGGCACGGGGTGGTAGGTCCTCGCGGGGGATCCAGCCACGGCGGATGACCGGCAGATCCCGGGCGGCGGTGGCCAGATCCGCCTCGGTGGGTCGGGCGGCGTCCCTGGCCCGCATCGCCGCGCTCACGCTGACCTGGGACGAGCCGCCGCCGACGAGGCCGCGCAGGCCACGTTCGAGCTGCTGGTCGTCACGGTCGGACCCGGTCGGCTCAAACGCCACCCCGCGGGCATCGGCCGGGGCGGCTCCGGCCGGCTCGGCTCGGGCCGGAACCGAGCCGGCCGGCTCAGCCTCGGGCGCTTCCGCTGCGGCGGGTTCGGCCTCAACCGGGTCGCCGACGGTGGTGGTCATCGCGAAGGTACCGCCCAGCCCGGCCAGGTCCTGTGGCGACGGTGCCCGTCCCGACTCGCCGTCCGGCGTGGTCGACGGCTTCGGCGTGGTTTCCGGTGTTGACGGGCGTCGCACCCGGCGGCGTCGACGCTCAATTCCCACCCGCCGACTCTAGAGCACCCGGACTAGAACGTGTCCAGCGCGGATGGCGCACGGTACCAGCCGAAAGCCGCCGCCGCGGCCGCCGCCGCGCCGGGGCGCAACTCCCGTACGCGCCCACCCGCGGTCAGCGCGCCCAGCGGGGTACCTCCGAGATACAGCGCCCCGAGATCGGCGATGTCGCAGCTCAGGGCCACCGGATCGGTGGTCGGGGCGCAGGTCGCGCCGTCGGTGTTGCCGGTCAACCGCCAACGGCCGGCGTTACCGGGCAGCAGATCGTCGGTTACCTCCAGCACCACGTCGATGCCGGCCGCGTACCGGCGCGCCGACAGGGCCGCCGGCACGTCGACCACCCGTACCCACAATGCGTCGCCGACCTGGACACCGAGCGCCCGCGGCTCGCCCACCAGGTACCGCAGCGGCTCGTCGGCCGCGCCGAGGCGGCATCGGACGGTGCGGGTGAGGTCGACCGAGAGCAGGAATCGCCAGAGCGCGACGTAGGCGTCGGGCGTCGCGGCGATCACCTCGGCGACGTGGATCTCGCCGTGCGGGCCGTTCGCACCCGAGATTGTCTTCCGGCGCCACAGCGCGTACCCGCCGACGCCGGCCGGGCCCTCGAAAAGCAGCGCCCGGGTGGCGGTGTGACCGTCGCGCAGCGACGGTGGATCCGACACCTTCAGGTCCCACCAGTGGTTGTCCCGGCTCGACCAGCCGGGCCGGGTCGGCAGCACCCGCTCGTACACGGATTGGAGGTCTTTTCGGACCTCCGGCGGGGAGGCGTCGCGCAACCGACCGGCCGGGGAGGCGTCGCGCGGTTGCCTGGCCCGCGAGGCCTTCGGGTCGGTCAGTCCGACGTCGCGGGTGCTGATGGTCATGCTGTGCCGCTGCGCCGCCAGCCCGTAGCCGAAGCGCTGGTAGATGGGGCCCTCGCTGGCCCACAGCATGGCGATCGGCTCGCCGCGGCGGCGTACGTCGTTGAGCTGGTGGCGCATCAGGCGGGTGAGCAGGCCGCGTCGGCGATGGGTCTGCCGGACACCGACGAGCGTGACGTGCGCGGCGGCGACGGTCCCGCCCGGCACGGTCACGTCGCGGGTGTATGCCCCGGCAGTGGCGACCGGCCCGTCGTCGGAGTGCTCGACGACGTGGTTTCGGTCCGGTTCGAAGACCAGCCGGCTCCGGTCGAGGGCGACATCGGAGAAATCGTCGCCGAAAGCGTCGGCGAGAACCCCGAAGGACAGGGCGAATTCGTCGACGGTCGTCAGTGTGCGAAGTCGGTACGGATCGGTGCTCACGGCCATCTGTCTACCTGGCGGTGCGTCATACCGCGACCCCTATTGGAGCTCCGGCTACTCTGGGAATCCGCCCACCAGGGAGGTTGGATGACTGCGAGCGGCACGCGCCTGTTGGATCTCGTCTGCGGACCGGTCGGTCCGCTGCCCGAGACCCACCAGCGCTACCGGCTCGTGGCGCATCTCGGCTCGGGTGGGCAGGCCGATGTGTACCGTGCGGTGCGTCTGTGCGGGGGTGTGACATCGGCGCCGATGACGGTGAAGGTGTTCCGGGTCGACCCGCGCCGGCCCCTCGTCGACGAGCTGCGCTCGTGGGACAAAGGCGACGCGGCCCTGATGGATCTCAACAACCGCGGCGTACCGGCGATCTGCCGCCGCGCGGACGGCTTCTACGGGCCGCCGCCGCATCGACCCGGCCATCCGCCCGGCTACGGCGACTCGGTGCCCTACCAGGTGTACGACTACCTGCACGGCGTCAACCTGCGCGAATACGTCGCCGACCGGGCCGGGCTGGCCCCCGGGGCCCGCCGGCTCAACGCCGTCGCCGCGCTGCAGACCCTGGCCGGGGTGCTCCGCGCGCTGCACCATCCGCAGGAGCCGGGCGCGACCCCGGTCCTGCACATGGACGTCAAGCCGTCCAACCTGATGGTGCTGGCCACCGGCGAGGTCAAGCTGATCGACTTCACCGGTGCCCGGTACTGGCGGCCGGAGGAGATCACCCAGATCGCGTACACGCCGGAGTCCGGCGGTCCGGAGGCGTTCGGCGGTATCTCCCGGGTCAGCCTGGCCTACGACGTGCACGGGTTCGGCGCGGTCGCGTACTTCCTGGTCACCGGGGACTATCCGCGCGAACCCGGTACCGCCCGGCACGTGGCGCCCGGCGACGAGTCCCCGCCGCGGTGGTCGGTGCTGCGCCGGCACCCGATGCTGGAGCGCCTGCCGGCGCTGCGGGACCACCTGCACCAGCCGCTCGCCGACCGGCCGGGCGACCGGCCGGTGACCCGTGACCTCACCGGCTGGGTCGAACAGCTCGCCGAGCTGGTCCGCCGTAGCGGTACGCCCGATGTCGGCGTCGACTGGGGCGAGACGGAGGCGTCCCGGGTGGTGGGTCGCGCACGGGCCCGCCCGCCGGTCGCCGGTACCGAAACCGAGGCCTTCCAGCGGATCGAGAGGCTGGAGCGCGAGCTGGTGGAGCTGCGGGCCGCCGTCGGCAGCCCCGATGATCTTCAAACCGGGGTACCGGTGGCCGCGATCAACGGATTCGCCGTCACGCCCTTCGGAGTGGCCGGCGCGCCGGTCGCGGCCGG
>JAVHWE010000100.1:0-10438 GCA_032160285.1 Micromonosporaceae bacterium
CTGACCGCGGCGGCGGCCAACGCGACGAACAGCGGTCCGTACGGTGCCGGCGTCTGCCGCCAGATCAGCGAGATGGAGTGCAGCCACGGGCAGGGCAGGCTCGCCGGCCCGGCCGCGTACGGGTCGAGTCCGCCCGCGTACACCGCACCCTGGCAGGCGTACGCGTACACATCCCGGCTCCCCAGCGGCGGTGCGAGCAGCAGCGGGACCGCCCACAGCACGGCGGTGACAACCAGCCAGCGCGGCCCGACGCGGGCCGTCCACGCCACGCCGGCGATCAACCAGGCGGTGACCATGAGGCCGGTACCGACGAGCCAGGCCCACAGGCTGAACGGTCCGTCCGGCTGCGCCCAGATCCGGGGCAGGTCCGACGAGAGATCGCTGTCGGGCAACGCTCCGCCGAGGTAGGCGGCGGCACCGAGCAGGACCGCGCCGATCAGGCCGACATAGCGGGCAAACCGCAGCCGAACGTCACCAGACACGCCGCTCATGCTCGCACCCGTATCGGATCTCTTCGGAGCCGACCGGCGCGGGGATGGGTGCGAACGCCGAAATCTGGCCGAACGGCCAGCGCATCAGCCGACATCGAACCTTCGCAGACGCTGCGCCGTACCTGTGGATAGCCCGGCTCGTCGGGTTTCACGGACCGCTCTGCCGAAGGGACGACGATGACACCCATCCCAGCCACCCCGGTAGCCGCCCCGCGCGGCAGGTGGGTACAGCGACGAGCTGTCGCCGCGGTCTCCGCCGGCCTCGTCGTGGCGGCGTCTCTGCTGGGGTTGGCGCCCGGATCGGCCTTCGCGTCCAGTCACCGCGAGGCGCCGTTGACGGCCGCCGACCCGTCGATCGACACGACCGACTTCTACGCGTTCGTCAGCCCGGACAAGCCGGACACCGTCACCTTCATCTCGAACTGGATCCCGTTCGAGGAGCCGAACGGCGGCCCGAACTTCTTCCCGTTCGCCACCGACGCGTCGTACATCGTGAACGTCGACAACGACGGCGACGCGAAGGCGGACATCAAGTTCCGGTGGACGTTCAAGAACATCGACAAGCGGGCCAACAACTCGTTCCTGTACAACAACGGCGTAGTGACCTCGCTCGACGACCCGAACCTGCTGTTCCGGCAGGTGTACACGCTGGAGAAGTGGACCAACTCCGGAAAGTGGCAGCAATTGGTCACCGATGCTCCGGTCGCGCCGTCGCGGGTCGGCCAGGCGTCGATGCCCGACTACAAGAAGCTGCGCGACCAGGCGTCGCTGTCGCTGAACGCCGGGGTCAAGAGCTTCGCCGGTCAGGCCGATGACCCGTTCTTCGCCGACCTTCGGGTGTTCGACCTGCTCTACGGCGCCGACCTGAGCGAGGTCGGCCAGGACACCCTGGCCGGGTACAACGCGAACACACTCGCCCTGCAGGTCCCCCGCAAGGACCTGGCGCTCAACAACAACAACGCGCGCAACCCGATCATCGGAACCTGGGCAACCGCCGAGCGGGACCGGGTCCAGATCAACGGGTTCGCCGGCAATAACTCCGACGACTCCCGCGGCAACGCCAGCATCAACAAGTACGGCGCGGCCGGCAAGGACCGCAACAACACCTACGACGACAACAGCCGGTACTCCGACAAGAACGCAAACAAGAACAAAGACAGCCGGGGCTACCGCGCCAACCGCGACAACGACCAGGTACAGGTCTCCCGGCTGGGTAACCCGCTGGTCAACGAGGTCGTGGTGCCCGCCGGTCTGAAGGACGAGTTCAACTCCCTGTCGCCGGAGAAGGACGGCAAGATCAAAGAGCTGGTCGACCGCGTGCTGTACCCGGAACTGCCGAAGCTGATCGAGGGTATCTACAAGATCCCTGCGCCGCCCGGGCCGCGCAACGACCTGGCCGAGATCTTCCTTACCGGTATCACGACCAAGGGCGGCGGCCCGATCAAGGCCGACCTCAACTCGCAACTCAACAACACCGACGTCAGCGCCAACAAGTTCGTCGCGTCCGAGGAGCTGCGACTGAACATGTCGGTCAGCCCGGTCGCGAAGCCCAACCGCCTCGGCGTCCTCGCGGGCGACCTGCAGGGCTTCCCGAACGGTCGCCGGCTCACCGACGACGTGATCGACATCAGCATCCAGGCGATGGAGGGCGCCGCCGCCAGCGGCAAGCTCGTCGACGCGCTCGCCACCGGCGACAAGGTCAACGCCAATGACCACCGTTTCTTCGCCAACTTCCCGTACCTGGCGCTGCCGAACGGCCAGGGCGTCAACACCCACGTATCGGTGTCCACGAACAAGGCCGGGTTCCTCGGCGGCGGCTACGGCGGCGGTGCGCCGATGGCCGTCAGCGGTCTGGCCGCGCTGGTCGCGATGACCGGCTTCCTGTTCAGCTGGTACCGGCGCCGGGACCGGACCGCGGTTGCCGCCGCGGCTTCCGGATCGGGCACCGCCACGATGAACCTGACCGGCGCACCCACCCCCAACGGCTCGGATTCCGGTGGCGCCCGCGCCACCGGGGTAACCCAGCGCCCGGCAGCCAACAGCCCCGCTGCCCCGGCCTCGAGCCTGCCCCCAAGCTCGGTACCGCCGCCTCCCCCGCCAAGCTTCGGCGGTCACCGTCGCCGCAACGGCGAGGACAGCTCGCTGGTGGAGGAGAAGAGCGGTACCGACCGCGGTGATCCGGGCAACGACAAGCCCGACGACGACGGCTACATCATCATCTGACGCCCCGAAGTCGTTTCACCGCAACGTGTGTGGCGCGCCGCCCGGCACGGCGGCGCGCCACCGCATCGCAGCCCGGCCCGGGAGGACCACCATGCGCCCAGCGTTGACCCGACTGCGGCTGATCGCCCGCCCGCGATTGGTCCTCGCGGTCGGGTCAACCGCATTGGCACTGGTGGTGGCGGGTGGCGTGCTCGGCCGGGGTGGCCCCACCCCGGCCGGGCACCGCAACGTGTCCGGCGACAACGTCGCCGTACGCGTTCCCACCACCGACCTTCTCGCCGCCACCATCGCCCGGCAGCAGAAGCGACTGCGCGCGGTACCCGGCGACTGGGCGACCTGGGCCGCCCTCAGCTCGACCTATCTGGAGCGGGCACGCGTCACCGCCGACCCCACGTACTACCCGAAGGCCGAGGGTGCCGCCAACGAATCGCTACGACGACGGCCGGACGGCAACGCCGACGCCCTGATCGCCCTCGGTACGTTGGCGAACGCCCGGCATGATTTCGCCACCGCCCGCGATCGGGCCCGCGCCGCGATCGCCGTCAACGGTTCCAGCTCCGCCGCGTACGGCGTGCTCACCGACGCGCTGACCCAGCTAGGGGACGGCCCCGGGGCCACCGCCGCGGTACAGCGGATGCTCGACCTGCGACCGGGACTCGCCGCGTACGCCCGCGCCTCGTACGATCTCGAACAGCGTGGCCGGGTGGCCGACGCGGTGGACCTGATGCGCGCCGCCCTCGACGACGCGGTCGACCCGCACGACGCGGCGTTCTGCCACAGCCAGCTCGGCGACCTGGCCTGGCAGGTCGGCGACGTCGCGGGCGCGCAACGCGAGTACAGCGCAGCGCTGGCCGCCGATCCGGCGGCGATCGCCCCGCTGCGTGGCCGGGCCCGTACCGCCGCCGCCACCGGCCGTACCGAGGCCGCGTTGGCCGCGTACGCCGATCTGACCCGTCGCACCCCCACCCCGACCGATCTGTTGGAGTACGCCGATCTGCTCCGCGTGGCGGGCAACGCGACCCGGGCCGCCGAGCAGGTGCAGCTCGCCACCGCGGCGAACGGGCTGTTCACCGCGAACGGCGGGTCCGACGGCATCACCGCCGCCGCCATCGCCCTCGCCGCCGGCCATCCCGACCAGGCCGTCGACGCGGCCCGCGCCGAGTGGAGCCGACGCCAGTTCGTCGACGTCGCGGACTCGCTCGCCTGGGCGCTGCACCACGACGGCAGGAACGCCGAGGCCCTCCCGTACGCCCAACGGGTGGTCGCCACCGGCACCCACGCCGCCGGGTACGCCTACCACCTCGGAATGATCGAACTCGCACTCGGCCTACGCGATCAGGCGCGCACCGACCTGACCCGGGCGGTACAGACCAACCCGGCGTTCTCACCGGTCGACGGCCCCGCCGCCAGGCAGGCACTCGCCGGTCTGGGCCCGGCGTGAACCCGTCCCGGATGACCGGCACCGGCGTGACCGGGGTGCGTGTCGCCGTGGGCCGGGTGACCGGGTTTGGCCCGCGGCGGCCCGGGTTCGCGCTGCTCGCCGGCCTTGTCGTGGCGCTCGGGGTGCTGGCCTGGCCGGCCGACCGCGCCGACGCGCACCCGCTGGGAAACTTCTCGGTGAACCAGTACGAGGGGGTGACGATACGTCCGGACCGGGTCGAAGTCGCGGCCGTCGTCGACGCCGCCGAGATTCCGACGCTGCAGGAGCGCCCGACCATCGACACCGACCACGACGGTCAGGTCAGCGACGCCGAACGGGCCGGGTACGCGCGGGCCCGGTGCGCCGACCTCGCCGACGCGTTCCAGGCCCGCGCCGGACACGATCGCCTGCGCTGGACGGTGACCGGGCCGACGTTCCAGTACGCCCCGGGCGTCAACAACCTGCCCACGAGCCGGTTGAGCTGTACCCTCGCCGCGCCCGCGAGGTTCGCCGCGGCCACCACGCTGACGCTGACCAACACGTTCCGCACCGACCGGGTCGGCTGGCGCGAGATGACGGCGGTCGGCCAGGGGGTCCGGCTGGTCAACTCGCCGCTACCCGCGCGCAGTGTCAGCAACGCGCTCCGGGCGTACCCTGTCGATCTTTTGTCCTCGCAGTTGGACGTGCGGTCCGCGGCGTTGCGGGTAACCCCCGGGTCCGCTGGCGGCGGCGACGGCGCGGCCGTGACGACGCCGGGCAGCGGCGACCCGGTCACCCGCTGGATGGCGGCGGCCGACCGCGGGTTCCAGCACCTGGCCGCGGGGCGGCGACTCACGCCGATCGTCGGCTTCCTGGCCGTGCTGGTGGCGATCCTGCTCGGAGCCGGGCACGCCGCGCTGCCGGGGCACGGCAAGACGATACTGGCCGCGTACCTGGCCGGGCGGCAGGGTCGACCCCGGGACGCCCTGGTCGTCGGCGCCACCGTCACACTCACCCACACCGGCGGGGTGCTGTTGATCGGCCTGCTGCTGACCACATCCAGCGCGCTGGCCGGCGACCGGCTGCTCGGCTACCTCGGTGTGGTGAGCGGAATCCTGGTGACCGCGGTGGGCGTCGGCATGCTGACCGGCGCGCTACGTCGTCGCGACAAGGTGACCGACCACGACCATGGCCACTCCCATGGCCACTCCCATGATCACGCCCACTCCCATGATCACGGACAGGGCCACTCGGATGTGCCCGGCCCCGGCCGGTCCCACCCGCACGGTATTGATCATTTCCATGGTGGCGGTCACTCGCCCGCGAACGAGCTGGCCGCCGGGCACGCGACCGAGGCGCCCACTGGGAAGAGCGCCCGACCGAGTCGGCTTGGCCTGGCCGGCATGGGGGTGGCCGGCGGGCTGGTTCCCAGCCCGTCCGCGCTGGTGGTCCTGCTCGGCGCGATCGGGCTCGGACGGGCCGGTTTCGGTGTGCTGCTGGTGCTCGGGTACGGCCTCGGCATGGCCGGTGCCCTGATCGGCGCCGGTCTTCTCCTCGTCGCGATGCAGCGCCGCATGGCCGCCTCGGCGGGCTGGTCCCGGCTGGCCGAACGCTTCGCTCCACTCACCGCGCGGGTACCGGCCGCAACCGCGATGCTGACCGCGGGGCTGGTCGTGATCGTCGGCCTCGGCCTGGCTGTCCGCGCCGCCGCCGCAGTGACATGACCCGGTCCAGGCGATCATCATCGTCGGAGAGCGGACCCGACTGCCCGACCGTGACCAACCGCCTACCGCGTCACCTCGTTGAGGTCACCGGTACGGACGTCGTAGACGAAGCCGCGCACGGATTCCTTATGCGGGATGAACGGATCGGCCAGGATGCGTCCGATCGACTGCCGGACGTCCGCATCAAGGTCGGCGAACGCCTCGGCGGCCCACGACGGCTTGATGCCGGTCTCCGCCTCGATACCCGTCTTGAACGCGTCGTCGGTGAACGTCAACATGCCGCAGTCGGTGTGATGAATCAGGATGATCTCCGTGGTACCCAGCAGCCGCTGGCTGATGGCGAGACTGCGCAGCCCGTCGGAGGTGACCACACCGCCCGCGTTGCGGATGACATGGGCGTCGCCCTCACGCAGACCGAGCAGGCCGTACGGGTTGAGGCGGGCGTCCATGCATGCGAGCACGGCGATGCCGCGGGCGGGCGGCAGCGGAAGGCCACCCTGGTCGAACGTCGACGCGTACCGGGCCGCATTGGCCAGCAGCTCATCGGTGACCGTCATCGCGACCTCCACATCGTCAACCGGGTCCGGCGAGCCTACCAGGCATTGACGGCTATCCTGACCTGCTTGATAGGGCTTGTCGACGCCACGGTAATCCGGACAAGCCGCCCGGACACCTCACATTTTCAGGGATTCGACATTCCGGACGACTCGACGCGGGTGGCTGGGGCAGCGCGGGCTTAGATGGAGATCTAGGCTCGCCCCGTCCCGACCACGTGAACACCGGACCCCTGGAGGAACCATTGGTCGCCACCGGAGCCCTGCGGGCGGATGGTCGTGCCTGGCTACGAATCTTCCTCTGCGGTCTGACGCTGTGGCTACTGACGGTAGTCATAACTTCCATCACCAAAAATTCCCATCTGGTACCGACACTGGTCCTGCTCGGCAGTTTCCTGGTACCGGTGACCTTCCTGGCCTGGGCGTTCGAGCGCCGCGGCACCGGGGAAATCACCGGCTCCCTGGTCCTGAACACCTTCATCGCCGGCGCCGTCATGGGGGTGCTCGCCGCCTCGGCACCCGAGGTGTACCTGCTCCACCCCTCGGTCTGGCTGTTTCTCGGCGCGGGCCTGCTCGAGGAGGGCGCGAAGCTGGCCGCGCTGGCCTGGCTGGCCCGTCACCTGCATACGAAATCGGTCCGCGACGGACTGATCCTCGGCGCGTCGGTCGGCTTCGGTTTCGCCGCGTTCGAGTCCGCCGGGTATGCGTTCACGGCCCTGTTCACGCAGCGCGGCCTCTCCCTGATGAACCTGATCCAGACCGAGATACTGCGGGGGCTGCTGGCCCCGGTCGGACACGGGCTGTGGACCGCGGTCCTCGGCGCGGTGCTGTTCGCCCCGAGTACCCGGAAGCATTTCCTGCTGTCGGGTCGGCTGCTGCTGGCCTACCTCGGTGTGGCGCTGCTGCACGCGGTGTGGGATTCGATGCACACGATCTCGGTGATGCTCTCGTTGATGCTGACCGGCTCCTCCGACCAGTACGACCAGGTACTGCGCGGGTACATCCTCCATCCGAGCCCGACCCAGGTCCATCTGGTCGCGGAGTTCGACTGGCTCGGGATGGCCCTGGTGGCCGGGGTCGGTGTCGGCTGGCTGGTCCGGGAGTGCCGTGCCGCCCAGCGGCGGCGTCCACCCTCGACCGGATGGCGGGTGCCCACGGCGCGCCGGCACCGGCCACTGGCCGACACGTACGGCACCTGACCGGTACGGCTGCCGCGGCCGTTGCCGCGGATGCCCGGAAACCGGTTTCGCGGCACCGGCCGGACTGGCAGCATCTCCCGACGTGGACACTCCAGCGCTGCGCGCGACCGGTCTGGTGAAGGAGTACCGACGCGGTCGTGCGGTGGACGGGGTGGACCTCACCGTCGGGTCCGGCGAACGGGTCGCGCTGCTGGGTCCGAACGGCGCCGGCAAGACCACCACGCTCCTGATGTCGCTGGGCGTGGTCACGCCGGACGCCGGTACGGTCGAGATTCTGGGTCATCGACTGCCGCGCGAACGTGGTGCGGCGATGGCCGAGGTCGGCTTCGCGGCCGGTTACCTGCCGCTGCCCAACCAGATGCGGGTCAGCGAGTACCTGCGCATGTTCGGCCGGCTGTACGGCGTACCCGATCCCGACCGCGCGGCGAGCGACGGACTGGACCGGTTCGGCATCGGCCACCTGGCGCGTGCCATGGGCACCGAACTGTCCAGCGGCCAGAAGACGCTGGTGGGCATCGTCAAGGCGGTCCTGCACGCGCCGAGCCTGCTCGTGCTGGACGAGCCGACCGCCTCGCTGGACCCGGACGTCGCGCTGCGGGTCCGTACCGGCCTGCGGGAACTGTGCGCCGATCATGGCACCGCACTGCTCGTGACCAGCCACAACATGGTGGAGGTCGAGCGGCTGTGCGAACGCGTGGTCTTCCTGTCGACGGGCCGCGTGGTCGCCGACGGTACCGCGGCCGACATCGCCGAACGGTTCGGTCGCGACGGCCTGGAAAGCGTGTTCCTGCACCTCGCCTCCCTGCCCGCCGCGACCAGGCCGACGGCCAGGGAGGGGACAGCCGCATGACCGCCTCGCTACGGCGGATCTACGCGATCGCGGCCCGCCATGCGTACGTGTTGCGGCGCAGCCCGCACCGCCTGTTCGACATCGTGATGTGGCCGGCGATCGACGTGGTCCTGTTCGGTTCGATCGGCATCTTCGCCGCCCGCCGGGCCACCGGATCGGGTCAACAGGTCGCGCTGTACCTGATGGTCGGGGTTGTCCTGTGGCATGTGGTCTATCAGGCGCAGATCGCGGTGGCGACCGGCTTCCTCGAGGAGACCTGGTCGCGGACCGTGCTCAACCTGATGGTCACGCCGATGCGCGAATGGGAGTACCTCACCGGGGTGGCCCTGTTCGGCCTGCTCAAACTGGTCGCCGGGGTGGGCGTGGTGTCGATGATCGCGTGGCTGGCCTACGCGTTCGACATCACCAGCATCGGCCTCGGGCTCATTCCCATCGCCGGGCTGCTGCTCGCCATCGGCTGGGCGATCGCGATGTTCGTGGTTGGGCTGGTCCTGCGGTTCGGCAGCGGGGCCGAAGCGTTGGCCTGGGGCATCCTGTTCGTGGTGATGCCGTTGTCCGGCGTGTTCTACCCGGTGAACGCGCTGCCGTGGGTACTGCGCCCGATCGCCGCGGCGCTGCCGACCACACACGCGTTCGCCGCCGGCCGGGCGTTCGCGGGCGGCGGACCGTTGCCCTGGCACGAGCTCTGGCTCGCCGGGGCCGGCACGGCGGTACTGGTCGCGGTCAGCGTCGCCTACCTGGGCTGGATGCTGCGGATCTTCCGATCCCGCGGATTCATCACCCGGTACCTGTGACGGGCCGCACGGGCAGGCCGGCGGCCAGCCACGCGACCATGCCGCCGGCGAGATCGGTGGCCCGGAACAAGCCGACGTCCTGCAGGGCGGCCGCCGCCAGGGAGGAGGTGTACCCCTCCTCGCAGTACACGATCACCGGTAGGTCGTACCGGTCGGCGATCGGGAGTCGGGCGTCGCTCGTCGGGTCGAACCGCCATTCCAGGACGTTGCGCTCGACCACGACCGCGTCCGGGATCTCACCGCTGGCGACGCGCTGCGCGACCGGCCGGATGTCGACGAGTACCGCGCCGTTGTCGCGTTGGGCGCGGTAGGCGTCGGCCGGGTCGAGGCGGTCGAGGCGCGACCGCGCCTCGGCCAGGATGTCCGCGATACCGCGCCGGGTCACCAGTCGACTCCCGCTTTCTCCACGACACCGACGCTCAGTACGCCGTCGTCGATACGGTACCGGGTCATCTCGCGCAGGGCCGGCGCGTACACGTGCACGCTGATCGCCGGGTCGGTGCCGGCATTGACGATGCGGTGCACGTGCCTGGCGCCGAAGGCGCGGGCGGCACCGGCGGGGAGCGTGATCGTCTGCGGCATGACCGGGCGGGGCTGGTCGACGCGGACGATCTGCTCGGTCAGCGCCCCACTGACGACCGTGAACGCACCGGCCGACCCACCATGGTCGTGCAGATCGGTGGCCTGGCCGGGGAGCCAGGTCAACAGCCACGCCTCGTGGGTCGGGTCCACGGCGAGCCGGGCGTACCAGCGGCGGTCCAGCGCGAACCGCGGCGCGAACGGCCAGCTCGACGGGGCATCGGCGTAGCTACGGGCGATGGCGGCCAGGCCCGCGGTCGGGCGGGAGATGTGCGGATGGGTCAGGGTGTTCGTCATGGCTGCTGCTCTTTCGACAGAGTGCGGCCCGCGGGCCGGCGGTTGACGGTTCAGTTAGTTGGCACGAGTGGCACGAGCGCTGGTGACGTGGGCGACCGACCGAGCGTTCCGGTGCGGCGCAGGCGCGCCGACGCGCGGTGTGCCGGGATCGGTGGGGGCTCGGCCCCGCGGGGGAGCTGCGCCGGCTTGGGCGCGGACGGCTAACGACAGCGCGCGAGCCCGCCGGCGGCGCACCGCCAGCCGAACATGCCTTCGGAGAACCTTGCTTCCCGAGTGGCCCGCATGTCCGACAGCATACCCTGCTTTTCCTATGAATTTAATAGGGAGG
>JAVHWE010000128.1:0-3713 GCA_032160285.1 Micromonosporaceae bacterium
TCGTCGCCTTTTCGTTCCAGCTCACGGTGTAGAAGACGCCTTCGGTGTCGGCGGCGCCGACGGCGTCGCTGTACTGCCCGGCGTTGCTCGGCGCCGAGGTCTGGAACAGCATCTTCGGCGAGTACCGGAGCTGCTTGAGCGAACGCACCAGGCCGACGCCGTCGGAGAAGACCGCGCCCTGCGCGATCAGGTCGGGCTTCTTGGCGGCCAGCTGGCTGGCGATGGTCTGCAGGTTGGTGGTGTCGGCCGGGTACACCGAGCTGTAGACGGTCTGCACCCCGAGCGCCTCGAGCTGCTTCTGCATCGACGCGACCACCGGCGCGGCGAACGGGTCGTCCTGGGCCGGGTACGCCGCGGTCTTGGGGCGCTGGTCGGCCGGCAAAGACTTGATCCACTCCACGAAGACGTCGGCCTGGTGCGGCGCGGTGGCCTGCTGGGCGAAGAAGATGTATTTGAAGCCGCGCGAGAACATGGTCGGCGCGCCGCCGGCCGGCTCGACGTACACCATCCCGTTCTTCTCGGCGACGGCCGAGGCGGGGAAGTTGAGCAGCGACGAGAACGTACCGAGGACGAAGTCGACCTTGTCCTGTGTGATCAGCTTGGTGTAGTCGGTGACCACCGTGTCCTGGCTGCTCGCGTCGTCGACGATCTTCAACTGGACCTGGCGGCCGAGCAGTCCGCCCTTGGCGTTGATCTGGGTGCGCCACACCTCGTAGCCGCGCCTGGCCTCGCTGCCCGGCTGCGAGAAGTCACCGGTCAACGGGAGCGAGACACCGATCACCATCGGCTTGCCGGTGTCGGTGCCGGTCGCCGACGGCCGCGAGCCGCATGCCGCCAGCACGAGGGTCGTCACCGCGGCGAGCACGCCCACCGTCGCCGCCCAGCCCGGGCGGTCCGCCGCGGTCGGGCGGGCGTCGGCGGCGGGTCCGGCGCCGCGGATACGGAGAGGATCGGACGAGCTCGCGATCATGGGACCCCCTGGCTGAGGCGCTCGCGGCAACTCACCGCAATCGATTGCTGAGTGGGATCATGCCGGGCCTGTTTCGCGGCGTCAAGGTGCCCGTCGTATCATGGCGGCCACCGGGATTGTGGCGGAAAACCCCCAATGCAAACGACTGCGGGTACTGTTCGATCCCGACCCGACAACGCCTCACCGCCCAGGAGGCACCGTGCGCAGCAGGCTCACCGTCGGCGCGTTCAGCCCGTCGGTCCTGCTCCGGGTCGCCCGCCGGACGGGCCGCCTCGACGCACACGCCCTGGTGGTCGACGAAACGCCGGTGACCTCGTCGGCCGCCCAGTTCCAGGCGCTGCTCGCCGGTGACCTCGATGCCGCCCTGACCAGTCCGGACAACGTGGTCGCGTACCGGTACACCACCGACAACCCACTCGGACGTACCGGCGACGTCCGGATCGTCGCGGCGGTCGACCGCGGTCTCGGCCTCGCCCTCTACGGCCGGCCCGGACTGACCACCCCGGCGGCCCTGCGGGGCGCGACGATCGGCGTCGACGTCGCGACCTCCGGCTTCGCGTTCGCCCTGTACGCGGCCGCCGAATCGATCGGTCTGCGCCGCGGCGACTACCGCGTCGTGGCCCTCGGCTCCACGCCGCGACGGCTGGTCGCCCTGCTCGCCGGCGGGTGCGACGCGACAATCCTCAACGCGGGCAACGACCTGCGCGCCGAACGGGCCGGCTGCGCGGCCCTGGTACGGGTGGTCGACGTCTGCGCGCCCTACCTCGGTACCGTCCTCGCGGTCGCCGGCGACGCGCACGTCGAGGCCGCCACCCGGCTGGCCGCGGCGCTGCGGGAGACCGCGGTCGCCATCACCGCCGGGTACCTCCACGAGGTGACCGCCGACGAGGCCGCCAGCGGGCTTGACCTGCCGCCGGAGCTGGCCCGCCGCTACGTCGAGCGGCTCGCGGACCCGGCCGAGGGCCTGGTCGTCGACGGCCTGGTCGAGCCGGCCGCACTGCGGACCGTCGTCGACCTGCGCCGGCGGTACCTGCCGGGCGGCACCGACGGCGTGGACCCCCTCGCGCCGGGATCCGGCCTGCTGACCGCCGCCGCCGTGACCGGAGCCGGCTACGAGATCCAGGACGCTCGCCCGATCGAGGATGTCCGGTGAGCGCAGCTCAGCCCGCCGACGGGCCGATGGCCGGCGGCGGTGCCGGGGCTAGGATCGGCTCCGTGCAGACGCCTACGCTCCGTGACGTGGCTCAGCTGGCGGGCGTTCACGCCGCGACCGCGTCACGGGCGCTGAACCCGCGGATGCGGCCGATGGTCAACGCCGACACCGCGCGTAAGGTGCTGCGGGCCGCGGCAACGCTGGGTTACCAGCCCAATCCCATCGCGCGCAGCCTCAAGACCGCGAAGTCGGCGACGGTCGGCCTGGTGATACCGGACCTCACGAATCCGCTGTTCCCGCCGATCGTGCGCGGCATCGAGGACGTCCTCGGTCCGGCCGGGTACAACGCCTGGATCGTCAACACCGACAACGATCCCGACCGGGAGAAGGCGCAGCTCGAATCCCTGCGCTCGCGGCAGGTCGAGGGCCTGATCATCGCGACCGCCCGGCTGGAGCACCCGCTGCTGTACCGCCTCCACGAACAGGGTACGAAGATGGTCCTGGTGAACCGGCGGGTGGACGCCGCGGAGATCCCGTCGGTCACCGCCGACGACGCGGCCGGCGTCGCGCTGGCCGTCCACCACCTGGTCGGCCTCGGGCACCGGCGGATCGCCCATCTCGCCGGACCGCAGACAACGTCCACCGGCGTCGTGCGGGCCCGGGCGTTCCGGCACGCGATCGCCGACCACGGCCTGACCTACGACCCGTCGTTGATGGTCACCTGCGACTACTGGACCGAGACGGCCGGCGCCCGCGCGCTGCGCGGCCTGCTCGACGCCCGCCGGCCGTTCACCGCCGTGGTGGCCGGCAACGACCTCATCGCGCTTGGCTGCTACGACGTCTTCGCCGAGCGCGACATCCCGTGCCCGGACCGGATCAGCGTCGTCGGCTTCAACGGGATGCCGTTCCTCGACAAGATGCGGCCCCCGCTGACCACGGTCAGCGTCCCGCACTATGAGATCGGGACCGAGGCAGCGCGGATGCTGCTGGACGCCATCGACGATCCCGGCCGGCACTCCCGTTCGGTCCTGCTGGCGACCTCGCTGGTCGTGCGGCGGTCGACCGCCCGTCCAGCCGGCTGATCCCGGCCCGGCGTCGCCGGGCCGACCCGGTCCGCATAATGAACCCGTGCGAGACGTGGACATCCGCGACGACGTGATCCGGCTCGGCCAGTTCCTCAAGCTCGCCGGCGTGCTCGATACCGGTGGCGAGCTGAAGTCGCTGATCGCCGACGGCGCGGTCCTGGTCAACGGCGAGGTTGACGTCCGCCGCGGCCGGCAACTGCGCCGCGGCGACGTGGTAACCGTCGACGGCCAGCAGCTGCGCGTCTCCTGATCGCCCGACGGGCCCCCGCATCCCGGCTGTCCTCAGTGGATCGGCCACCGGATACAACACCTGATCCAACACCGCGACGACCGTCATTCTGATCGGTACGGGTCCCGGCGATGCCGTCGCGGCGGCCGCGACCGGTTATCCCGGGGCCACCGGTCGTCGGGCGATTCGCCCGATGACGCCGGTCGGTCGGTCCGGGCGCCGCCACGCCGGCTGTCGAGCCGCCGTGGACACCAGCGGAAATGGAGCCATTCAACT
>JAVHWE010000169.1:0-2551 GCA_032160285.1 Micromonosporaceae bacterium
CGCCGACCCGACCGCCGCTGACAAGGCAACCGTCGACCGGCAGATCAAGGACAAGCAGATCAGGGTGTACGTCTACAACAGCCAGAACGCCACCCCCGACGTGCAGGCCCAGGTCGACGCCGCGAAGAAGGCGGGCATCCCGGTCAGCACGATCACCGAGACGATGACACCGGCCGGCGCGTCGTTTCAGGATTGGCAGGTCGCCCAACTCACCGCGCTCAAGCAATCCCTCGCTCAAGCAACCGGAAGGTAGCCACCAGTCGTGTCCACCATCCCGCCGAAGATCGCCGACGGCCGCCAACCGCCGGGCGTCAACGGCGTCACCACCCCGGCGGACCCACCCGATCAGGACGGCCGCTCCGCGGCGCGACCGGGCCCGGTCCGTACCGCGGAGCCATCTCCGGTGTTGGTCGAGGTCCACCAGGCCACCACCGTCCTCGGCGGGCGTACCGTGTGGTCCCACGTCGACGCGACTGTCTCGGCGGGGGAGTTCGTGGCCATCCTCGGGCCCAACGGCGTTGGAAAATCCACCCTCCTGAAAGCTGTCCTCGGCCTGATCCCCCTCGCCGCGGGGACGGTACGGCTGCTGGGCCACCCACCCGGGCACGCCAACCACGAGGTCGGTTACCTGCCGCAGCGGCGCAGCTTCGACGCCTCCCTGCGGATACGTGGCCTGGACGTGGTGCGCCTGGGCGTGGACGGGGACCGGTGGGGGGTGCCGATCCCCGGCCGCCGTTCCCGGGCCGCCACCGCCCGGGTACGCGAACTGGTCGACCTGGTCGGCGCCGCCGCCTACGCCCACCGGCCCATCGGGCAACTCTCCGGCGGGGAGCAGCAACGTCTCCTCATCGCCCAGGCGCTGGCGCGCCGGCCCCGGCTGCTCATGCTGGACGAGCCGCTGGACAGCCTCGACCTGCCCAATCAGGCCGCGATCGCCGCTCTGATCTCCCGGATCGCCCGAGCCGAGAACGTCGCAGTCATGATCGTCGCGCATGACGTCAACCCGATCCTCGGCTACCTCGACAGGGTCATCTACCTCGGCCGGGGCGGCGCGGTCTCCGGCACCCCGGCCGAGGTCATCACCGCTGAGACGCTCACCCGCCTGTACGCCACCCCGATCGAAGTTCTGTCCACATCGGATGGACGTCTCGTCGTGGTCGGTCAGCCGGAGGCACCCGCCCTGCATACCGACCGCCACGGCACCCCGTCGTGAGCGCCACGTTCAGCTGGAACCTGATTGCCGACATCCGGGATATGTGGTCGGCGGCGTTCATGGTCAACGCGTTTCGCGCCGGCACCGTCGTAGCCGTCCTGGCCGCCCTCATCGGCTGGTTCATGGTGCTGCGCCGACAGAGCTTCGCCGGGCACACCCTCGCGGTCGTCGGCTTCCCCGGCGCGGCCGCAGCGGTCTGGCTGGGTCTGGGAGTCTCGTTGGGCTACTTCGCCTTCTGCGTGATCGCTGCGCTGATCATCGCTACCCTGCCAACCGCCGGCCAGCGCGGCTACAGCGAGGAGTCCGCGGTCATCGGTACCGTCCAGGCGTTCGCCCTCGCCTCCGGGATGCTTTTCGTCGCCCTCTACAGAGGATTCCTCAACGGCACCAACGCGCTGTTGTTCGGCAGTTTCCTCGGCATCACGGCCGGTCAGGTCACCCTGCTGGCCGGTGTCGCCATCGTGGCGCTGGTCGTCCTCGCGAGCATCGGGCGGCCGCTGTTGTTCGCGTCCACCGACGCCGACGTCGCCCGCGCCCACGGCGTGCCCACCCGCGCCCTGTCGACCGTGTTCCTGCTCCTGCTGGGTGCCACCGCCGCGGAGGTCAGCCAGATCACCGGAGCGCTGCTCGTCTTCGCCCTGCTCGTCCTGCCACCGGCCACGGCGCAACTCATCACCCCGAGACCGGTGCGCAGCCTCGTCCTGTCCGTCGCCGTGGCATTGGTCACCGTGTGGGTCGCGCTGTTCGTGGCCTACTACTCCCCGTACCCGATCGGGTTCTGGTTGACCACCATCGGCTTCGCCAGCTACGCCGTCACCTACACCGCCACCTGGCTGCGCGACCGCTTCGGCGCCGCCGCGGCTCATCCGCGGGCGGTGACCGCGTGACCGGCATGCTCGCCCACCCGTTCATGCAGCACGCATTCCTGGCCGGCACCGCCGTCGCGCTCGCCTCCGGCCTGGTCGGTCACTTCCTCGTCCTGCGCGCTCAGGTCTTCACCGCCGACGCCCTGTCCCACGTCGCATTCACCGGTGCCCTCGCCGCCCTCGCCGCCGGACTGGACGCCCGCGTCGGCCTGTTCGCGCTCACCATCCTTGTCGCCCTCGGCATGGGCACGCTCGGCCGGCGCGGCCGCCCCGACGACGTCGTCATCGGCGGCGTGTTCGCCTGGATCCTCGGCCTGGGCGTGTTCTTCCTGACCGTCTACACCTCCACCCGCAGCGGTACCGGGAACGGATCGGCCAGCGTCACCGTCCTGTTCGGCTCCATCCTCGGACTGTCCGCCTCCCGGGCCATGGCGACGGCGATCGTTGCCGCTCTGATTTGCCTCACGCTCCT
>JAVHWE010000203.1:0-9617 GCA_032160285.1 Micromonosporaceae bacterium
AGACCGAAACCGACGTCTCGAGACGCAAAACGGAGCCCCGGCGGGTTGAACGTGTGTGTCGTGAGAAACCGCCCGCCATTCAGCGGCTGGCGAAAAGTGGAGACGAAGAGAATCGAACTCTCAACCCCTGCCTTGCAAAGGCAGTGCTCTGCCAATTGAGCTACGCCCCCGGATACCGTCGGGCACCGTGGCCCATTATCGCGGCGCCCGGCCCGCAGCGCCCGGGGGCACCGAAACTAGCGCAGGTCGGGCGCGGTTGTCGCCTCGTGCCAGAGGGCGCGCTCTTCGTTGGCCGAGCGGACCTTCTTCGCGATGACGGCGGCCAGGCCGAGGACGCTGAGGACGACAAGCAGCTTCTTCACCATGTGGGGCTAGCTGGAATCGAACCAGCGACCTCAGAGTTATCAGCTCTGCGCTCTAACCGACTGAGCTATAGCCCCAGCGACCCACCAGCAACGGGTCACCGCAGCGGCGCGACGAGTCAGGCTACCGTATCCGCTTCGTCGATCCCGCATCGGGTGCGGGCGGTCCCCCGCGCACCAGGCACCCCGAGGATGTCATTCCTTCTCGGCGAGTGTCAGCTCGATTCCCCCGACCAGATCGGAACAGACGTTGTAGACGAACGCGCTGAGCGTGGCGAGGGCCGTGAACAGTACGACGTTGACGAGGCCGAGCAGGCCGGCGCCCACGATGATGCCCTTGGCCGTGACCTGGAAGTTGTTCTTCGTATTGCCACCGGTCGCGCCGACCATTTCGTTGAGGGCCTTGTTGACGCTGCCCACCACGCCCATGCTGTCGAGCGCCATGTACAGCACCGCGGTCGCGACGACTCCGACGATGAACAGCACGAACGAGACCGCGAAGGAGAACTTCATCACCGACCAGGGATCGACCCGCTTCAGGTACAGGCGGGCGCGGCGCGGACCCCGGCTGGCCGCGGCGGCGACGGTCGCCCGGGCGTTGCGGATCGCCTCGCCGACCCGCGCACCGGGCCCCGTCGGGGCGCTGGATCCCGGCCCCGCGAGACCGGGCCGGGCGCCCACGCTGATCGGCTGGGTCGACAGGCTCGACCCGTGGCCGACGGCGGCGGCGCCCCGCACGCTTCCCCGGGCGACCGGGCCGGTTCCGGTACCGACCCCCACGGAGCCGACCGGTAGGGCGGACGTGGCGATCGCGCCCTGATCCGGCGGTTCGGGTGAAATCTCTGCCGGTGGCGGCGACATCCCCGGTGCCCGGGTAAACCTGGGCGCGCCGGCGGGGCCGGCCGAAACCGTGCCGGTGGACTCGGGGTCCGTCGACCCTTCGGGCCTCTCGCTGTGTACCGCCGCGCGGCCAACCACGGCGTGCCCGTTCGCGTCGCCGCCCGCACCGTCCGGTACGGCGGCGTCGGCGGCGACCGGTCTGGCGTTCTTCGCCGCCGCCCCGGACTTCGCCTGGGTCTCCGTCATGAATTATTCCTGTTCGTCGGGCTCGTCTGCGTTGCGAGCAATCGCGACGAGGGTCACGCCATCCGGCAGATCCATCAGCTTGACCCCCATTGTGTTCCGATCCCTTGTCCGGCGTACAGGCTTCACCGGAGTCCGGATCACACCCCCGTTGGAGGTGATGGCGAACAACTCGTCGTCCGGACTGATGACCACCGCGCCCACCAGCCCGCCACGGCGAGACGTGATTTTCGCCGTCAGCACGCCCTTACCACCGCGCCCCTGGACGGGGTACTCCTCAATGGGCGTCCGCTTGGCGAACCCGCCGTCGGTGGCGACCAGCACATCCATACCCTCCCGTACGACCTCCATGGCAAGCAACTCGTCACCATCAGTAAACCGCATCCCGATCACACCGGAGGTGGCCCGGCCCATCGGTCGGAGCGCCTCGTCGTCGGCCTTGAACCGGATGGCCTGCGCCTGCTGACTGACCAGAAGCAGATCATCATGCGGCGCGATCAACGCCGCACCGACGAGTTCATCATCCTCACGCAAGTTCACCGCGATAATGCCGCCCGTACGGTTGGAGTCGAACTCGTCCAGCCTGGTCTTCTTGACAAGGCCGTTCTTGGTCGCGAGTACCAGGTACGGAGAGACCTGGTAGTTCGCGATCTGGATCACCTCGGCGATCTTCTCGTCCGGTTGGAAGGCGAGCAGGTTGGCTACGTGCTGACCCCGCGCGGTACGACTCGCTTCGGGCAGTTCATATGCCTTCGCGCGGTATACCCGGCCCTTGTTGGTGAAAAACAAAATCCAGTCGTGGGTGGAGCAGACGAAGAAGTGGCTGACGATGTCGTCCTGGCGCAGCGAGGCGCCCGAGACTCCCTTGCCGCCGCGCCGCTGCGACCGGTACAGGTCGGTTTTCGTCCTTTTTGCGTAGCCTGTCCTGGTGATCGTCACCACGACGTCCTCGCGGGCGATGAGGTCCTCCATGGAGACCTCGCCGTCGAAGGGGATGATCCGGGTGCGCCGCTCGTCGCCCCACTTCTCGACGATCGCGGCCAGCTCCTCCGAGATGATCAACCGCTGCCGCTCCGGCCGGGCCAGGATGTCCATCAGATCGGCGATCTCGATCTCGATCTTCGCGAGCTCGTCGACGATCTTCTGCCGCTCCAGCGCGGCCAGCCGGCGCAGTTGCATGTCGAGGATGGCGGTGGCCTGTACCTCGTCGATCGCGAGCAGCTCGATCAACCCGGTGCGGGCCTCGTCCACGGTCGGTGAGCGCCGGATCAACGCGATCACGGCGTCCAGCGCGTCCAGCGCTTTGACCAGACCGCGCAGGATGTGCGCGCGCTCCTCGGCCTTGCGCAGCCGGTACCGGGTACGCCGGACGATGACCTCGATCTGATGGGTCATGTAGTAGCGGAGGAACTGCGCCAGGTTCAGCGTGCGCGGCACGCCGTCGACCAGCGCCAGCATGTTCGCGCCGAACGTCTCCTGGAGCTGGGTGTGCTTGTACAGGTTGTTCAGGACGACCTTGGCCACCGCGTCGCGCTTGAGTACGATCACCAACCGCAACCCGGTACGTCCGGAGGACTCGTCTCGGATGTCGGCGATCCCCGCGAGCTTGCCCTCCTTGATCAGATCGGCGATCCGCTCGGCCAGGTTGTCGGGATTCACCTGGTACGGCAGTTCGGTCACGATCAGCGAGGTGCGGCCCTTGGGGTCCTCTTCGACCTCGACCACCGCGCGCATCCGGATCGATCCGCGACCGGTCCGGTACGCCTCTTCGATCACCGTCGTACCGACGATCAGCCCGGCGGTCGGGAAGTCCGGCCCCTTGACGATCTTGATCAGCTCGTCGAGGGTGGTCGCCTCATCTTCGTCCGGGTGGTCCAGGCACCACTGCACGGCCGCCGCGACCTCCCGCAGGTTGTGCGGCGGGATGCTGGTTGCCATGCCGACCGCGATCCCGCTGGAGCCGTTGACCAGCAGGTTCGGGATACGCGACGGCAGAATCGTCGGCTCCTGCGACCGGCCGTCGTAGTTGGGGACGAAGTCGACGGTGTCCTCGTCGATGTCGCGCAGCATCTCCATCGCCAGCGGGTCCAGCTTGGACTCCGTGTTGTGGCTGACGAAGCCATTCGTGACGAACGCATGATCGTCGGTATCTACCCGCAAGCTGTACACGGCGTGTCGACCGGCGTCCGTGATGTCGGCCACGGTGGCGTAGTAGAACCGACCGTCAACGAGTGGCTCGACAACGTCGAGGACGCCCGGCTCGGTGATCCGGGCCGCGATGTCGTCGCGGTCGCGCTGCCACCGCTCGATGCGGTCGACATTGTGCCGACGGAGCCAGTCGCGCTCGGTCCGGCCGGCGGCACCGTGTTCACGGATGAACTCACCGACGTACGGGACGTGGTCACTACTCAATGCCCGGCTGGCGAGCGGAACCCGTGCCAGCTCCGCCTCCAGCTTGGCCTGCTTGCGGCCGAGGAACCCGACCGTACGCGCGAAGATCCGCGCGTTGCGCCGGTTGGTGACGACGACCTTGATCTCTCCATCGTCATACCGGCACCGGGTGGACACGACCCCGAACTCCAGCAGCAGCTGCTGTACCTCGTCGGCGAGGTATGCGCTGCGGGTCGAGTACGAGATCTGGATGGTGCTGCGCGGCAGCAGTGACGATGACCCGTCGCCTTCGAACAATGACTGGAGGAACGCCCGCTTGACGGCCGGCGCAGCGCCCCAGACGAAGCCCGGTACCCGTTTGGCGGCACTGCGTTGACCGACCATTTCGCCCAGCACACTACGGTGAAGCGCCGTAACGTCTTGGATATCCAGCTCGTACAGAGTGCTACCCGAGGCGATGACCCGACGCGACAGGTACCGGCCACCGCCAACGGCGGTGTCATAGGCCGCCACCACCCGACGGAAGTACTCCCGGTCGATGTTGTTGAAGCCGGCCCGAGTGGCTGACACCCACCCTTCACTGACGAAGGCCCCGGCGACGATGGCGGCCTCAACAGCCTCGTGCGCCGGATAGCCGACCTCATCGCGGACGACCCGGGACATGACCACTCGATCGTCGGGGCGGATCTCGTCCAACAGCTTCCACAGCAACGTCGGGATTCCGGCGACGCTGACCAGACACAACAGCGGGTGGTTGGGGGTACCCGTCAGCTCGTAGCCCTCACGGGTACGCAGGCGCAGGGTCTGGTGCTCGCCGGAGTGGAACAGCTTGGTAGCCCGGACCGGATCGCCGTTGCGGTCCTGCACCTTGAGGTCGACGTCGTGTTCGCTGCCGGGCGTGGCGGCCGGCACGATGTCGCCGATCCGGACGGTACCCCCGGCGGTTCTGACCAGCGTGTCGGCGGTCACGCAGTACCGCATGGCGGCGGGCGGATCATTGCCCGGGGAGCCGAAGTTGCCGTTACCGTCGACCAGCGGGTACCGCAGGGACCAGGGCTGGGCCATCCGGACCAGCGCGTCATAGATCGACGCGTCACCGTGCGGGTGGTACTGGCCCATCACGTCACCGACGACGCGGGAACACTTCACGTAGCCGCGGTCGGGGCGGTACCCGGAGTCGTACATCGCGTACAGGATCTTGCGGTGGACGGGCTTGAGGCCGTCCCGGACATCGGGCAGCGCCCGACCCACGATCACGCTCATCGCGTAGTCGAGGTACGAGCGCTGCATCTCGACCTCGATACCGACCGGCTCGATGCGGCCCGTCAGCGCAACGGCGCCCTCGGCACCGCTGGTCGTCGGGGTGTCATCTCCGTCCGGACCCGTACTCTGCGTCACGCGTCAATCCTCTTCGTAAAGCGCTCGGCACGCCCCACGGGGCGCGGCCGGCTTGCCGGTGGACAAGATCCAGGTGATGGCGGCCGAACGGCGCACCGGTCGATCGCTAGATGTCGAGGAAGCGCACGTCCTTCGCGTTGCGCTGGATGAAGTTGCGGCGCGCCTCCACGTCCTCACCCATCAGCACACTGAACAACTCGTCCGCGGTGGCCGCGTCGTCGAGCGTCACCTGCCGGAGGGTGCGGGTGGCCGGGTTCATGGTTGTTTCCCACAGCTCCGGGTAGTTCATCTCGCCCAGGCCCTTGAATCGCTGGATGTCGTCGGGCTTCGCGTTGGGCTTGGCCTCCTGGCGCAGCAGGATCAGCCCGTCGCGTTCCCGATCGGAGTACGCGTACTGCGCGTCGTCGCCCCGCTTGTTCCATTTGATCTTGTACAGCGGCGGCGCGGCCAGGTAGACATGGCCGAGTTCGACCAGCGGCCGCATGAACCGGAACAGCAGGGTCAGCAGCAAGGTACAGATGTGCTGCCCGTCGACGTCGGCGTCGGCCATCAGGATGATCTTGTGATAGCGCAGCTTCTCGATGTCGAAGTCATCGTGGATGCCGGTGCCGAGCGCGGTGATCAGCGCCTGGACCTCGTTGTTCTTGAGCACCCGGTCGATGCGGGCCTTCTCCACGTTGAGGATCTTGCCGCGGATCGGCAGGATCGCCTGGGTCCGCGGGTCACGGCCCTGCTTCGCGGAGCCGCCAGCCGAGTCGCCCTCGACGATGAACACCTCGGACTCGCGTGGATCGGTGGACTGGCAGTCGGCGAGCTTGCCCGGCATCGAACCGGATTCCAGCAGCGACTTGCGCCGGGCCAGCTTGCGGGCCTGCTGGGCGGCGATGCGGGCGCGGGCGGCCTGGGACGCCTTGGTGATGATCGTCTTCGCCTCGCCCGGATTGCGGTCGAACCAGTCCACCAGCCACTCGTTGCACGCCCGCTGTACGAAGCCCTTGACCTCGGTGTTGCCCAGCTTGGTCTTGGTTTGGCCCTCGAACTGCGGGTTGGTCATCTTCACCGAGATGATCGCGGCCAGGCCCTCGCGGATGTCCTCGCCGGACAGCTTGTCGTCGGTGCCCTTGAGGAACTTCTTGTCCGCGCCGTACTTGTTGACCACCGTCGTCAGCGCGGACCGGAAGCCCTCCTCGTGGGTGCCGCCCTCGTGGGTGTTGATGGTGTTGGCAAACGTGTAGACACTCTCGCCGTACGACTCGTTCCACTGCATGGCGATCTCGACCGCGATGCCGTCACCCTCGGCACCGAACTCGACGACCGACTTGTGGATCGGACTCTTGGTCTGGTTGAGGTGGCGGACGAAGTCGGCGATACCGCCCTTGTAGCAGAAGGTGACGTCACGCGCACCGAGCTCCTGGCCCTCGACCGGGCGTTCGTCGCGCAGGCCGATCGTGAGGCCCCGGTTGAGGAACGCCATCTCCTGGAGCCGGCGGTAGATCGTCTCGAACTTGAACTCGGTGGTCTCGAAAATGGTGGGGTCCGGCCAGAACTGCACGGTCGACCCGGTCCTGTCGGTCGGCTCGCCCTTCTCCAGCGGGCCCGGCTTGGACGCGGTGTACCGCTGCCGCCACACGTTGCCGGACTTGTGGATCTCCACGGCCATCCCGCTGGAGAGCGCGTTCACCACCGAGACACCGACGCCGTGCAGACCACCGGAGACCGCGTACGACTTGCCGTCGAACTTGCCGCCCGCGTGCAGGATGGTCAGCGCGACCTCGACGCCGGGCTTCTTCAGCTTCGGGTGCAGGTCGACCGGGAAACCCCGGCCGTTGTCGGTGACGGAGACGCCGCCGTCGGCGAGCAGGACCACCTCGATGGTGTCGCAGAAGCCGGCGAGCGCCTCGTCGACGGCGTTGTCGACGACCTCCCACACGAGGTGGTGCAGTCCGCGCTCACCGGTCGACCCGATGTACATGCTCGGTCGCTTGCGTACCGCCTCGAGGCCTTCGAGTGCGGTGAGGGACGCGGCGGTGTAGGTGTCCTGCGGCTGCTGAGGCGATGCCACCCTCGGTCTACTCTCTCGCTCGTGGGGTGACCGTCGGGTCGCCCGCGGGCGTGGCTCAGGCGGCACGTCACGTGATCGGGCACGCCATGATCCATTCCCGCGG
Organism: Micromonosporaceae bacterium; assembly: GCA_032160285.1. Classification (GTDB taxonomy): domain Bacteria; phylum Actinomycetota; class Actinomycetes; order Mycobacteriales; family Micromonosporaceae; genus Planosporangium. The sequence continues at coordinate 7,400 of JAVHWE010000203.1, forward strand.
TTGGGGCGGGGTGTCGGTGGATCCCGGCGCACCGACCACCGCGTCATGCGCGCGGATTGTGTGTCGGTTAAGTCTCGTGGTCAATCCTACCTGCCGCAACCGCTACTCCGTCGCACCGGCTACGTTTCGTGGCACCTGAAATCGCCGTAGCGGCCCGAACACCGCGGCCCGCGACTCCCCCCATGCAGGCCGGGACCACCCACCCGTCGAGCACGCCTCCGCGCCGTCGACCCACCGGCCCGCCGCCTCGATGATACCTACGTATTTGTACCTGTTTTCGGGGTGATGTGACGCGGAAAGTCGCCGCTGAGGGTCGCGCGAGCGGCCCGCTGTGCCGTATGTTCCCCGCGCGCACCGTTACGGGCGCGTGCAGCGGAGGTGAGGCAGGGATGGGACTGGACAACGTCGCCGTGCAGTGGCCGCGCACCGGCCGCTACTACGACCCGGTCGCGCCGGCCGAATTCGTCGATTTCGGGGACCTGTCCGCCAAGGTTCCGGACGCGCCCGGTCCGGCGGCCGCACTCGCCGACCACATCGCGAAGACCGGCACCGTCCGGGTCACCGGCTACACCGAGCTGATCGACCTGCTGCTCGGGCTCGACGGGGTGCTGTACGCCACCGAGGCGGCGGCCGAGGACCAGTATCCGGTGATCGACCCGGACGGCTGCGCGTGGATCGCCGGCGGCCTGGAACGGTTCGTCGCCGGCCACCGCGAACTCGGCGAGGAAGTCACCTTCGACAGCGTCAGCGACGTGCTCCGCACCGCACTCGCCGACACCCCGCTCGGGCCGCAGCAGCTCACCTGGCTGACCAGCCGGTTCGACGCGCTGCGTGACGAGTCGGGCGAGCCACCACAGTGGAGTTTCACCCGGACCGAACTCCAGGTGCTGGCCGGCTTCTACCGTCGCTGCGCCGATCGGGGCTTCGCGGTGTACGCCGACTTCTGACCGGCCGGCCGGCACCCGACCGGAGCCCACGTGCCCGCCGCGCGGCCGGCGTCCAGCCGTGCCCAGCCGGGTTCAGCCGGGGGTCTGGCCGGGAAGGGCGACCCCGAACCAGCCGCCCCGCTCCTCGAGACGCCAACCCGGCGGTACGAACGTCTGGCACGCCGCCGGCGGTGCCGCGCACAGGATCGCGTCCACGGTCGTGCTCGGTGTGGGGGGGTGGTGGGGCAGCACGCTCTCCAACGCGACCAGCCGGGTACCGGGCAGCAGCACCCACCACGGGTACTCCCACTGGTCGCCGCGGACCACGATGCCGACGCGCCGGGCGCCGGAGGCACGTACCCGGTCCGCGCCCCACTCGTAGTACGGGCGGTACGCCGGCACCCGGGCGAACCGGATGTCCCACTCGTCACGCCGCAGTACCGAATCCGCCCCGATCAGTGGCCGGGGCGCGCCGAGCAGGACCGCGTAGTACCCGTGCGCGACGCCGCCGGCGACCACAACCGCGAGTACGGCGGCGGCCGCGGCCGCGACCCGCCGTCCGGACCCGGCCCGCAGCCGGGCCACCAGCTCGGGCAGCGCCCAGCCGACCAGCGGGGCACCCAGGATCAGCGCGGCCCCGACCAGCCGGTTGCCCCACGTCTGCCACTTCAACACGCCCGCGTACAGCAGCAGGGTGCCCAGCGTGACCAGTGCGTACGCCCGGACCCGGGCAGGTACCCGCCGCGCCGCCAGCGCGCCGAACATCGACACCAGCAGCAGCGCCGACTGCACCGGGTACGGCGAGTGGTCCTCGTCGGGCCACCACCGCGGATCCGGGTACGTGGCGCTGGCGACCGTGATCCGCCGATCCTGCGGGTCGACACCGACCGCCCGCGCGACGTCCATCACCGCGTCCGCGACCGCCCGGTTGACCGCTGGCAACGGTACGGCCATCGTCGACGCACCGATGCGCAGCGCGTTGACCAGTACCGCCGCCGGATCGTGGCGTTGCAGCGCGAGCCCGTCGGCCTGCTCGGGCGGGCCCAGCGGGCTGCCGAACTCGGCGTTGACCCGGTACAGGTACGGGCCGGCGACGATGACGATGAGCGCGACGATGGCCACGCTGGCAACCGCGGTTCGCCACACCGCGGTCCAGTCGAACCGCCGGAGCTGGGCGACCCCCCAGAACGCCAGGACCGGCCCCAGCGCCAGCCAGCCGGTCGGTTTGGTGACGACGGTCAGGCCGGCGGCGGTACCGATCGCGAGCACCGCCGTCGGTGTGCTGCGACGGC
>JAVHWE010000228.1:0-26246 GCA_032160285.1 Micromonosporaceae bacterium
GCGGGTCTGGCCTACGCTCCCCGCAACGCCCGAACCCAGGTACAGCTGGCCTGCCTGGCCGGCGTGTTCGTGCTGCTCGCCTTCCTCACCCTGCTCGGCCCGACGCTGCACCCGTAGCTCCGCCGACGCTCCGCCCGATGCTGCTCACGGCTCAGCCGGCCGCCGACCGCCAGGTGGCCCCACGCAACAGGTCCTCGGCGCCGAGCCAGACGAAGTTCATCAGGCGCGCCGCCGTCCGCTCCGGATCGGAGTCGGCGTGGTCGACGAGCCAGTCGGCCATCGATTCGGCGGCTCCGACCAGGGCGTAGGTCACCGCCTCGATGGCCGACGGGCCGCCGGGGCCGCCCACCCCGGCCACCGCCCGGGACAGCAGCAGCGACACGATCTCGACGACCCGGCACCGCATCGAATGCCACTCGCTCGCGAACGGTTCCCGGCCCCGGGACCGCCGGTACAGTACGGTCCAGCCGTCGCGGTGGGCGCCGACGAAGGAGAAGAAGCCGCGCAGTCCGTTCCAGAGCTGCTCGTCCGGGCCGGCGGTGGCGCCGACCGCGGCGATGACGGCCTCCAGCATCCGGGTGGCCTCCCGGCGCAGGCACGCGGTGAACAGCTCCTCCTTGGTGCCCAGGTACGCGTACACCATGGGTTTGGAGATGCCGGCGATCTCGGCGATCTCGTCCATTGTCGCCGCCTGGAAGCCGCGGCGGGCGAAGACTGACACCGCGGCGTCGAGCATCTGCTGCTCGCGGACGGCCCGTGGAACGCGCTTGGACGTTACCGGCTGCACGCTTGCCACCCTACCTACTCGAACGTAAGGTTACGCGGGAGTAAGGTACGCCGACCGAGGGGAACCCATGACCGACATCGCCGACCTCGACTTCGCCACCATCGAGCCCAAGGCATTCGCGCAGATCGTCAAGGGCACGCCGGACGCGGAGATCGCCCAGTTGTTCACCGGCGAGAAGCGCAAGCCGGCGCTGGACGCGATCTTCAGCAAGTTCCCGTCGCTGTTCCGGCCGGACCGTGCCGGTACGACCAGTGCGGTCATCCACTGGAACATCAGCGGTGCCGCAGACGGCGGGGTGGACACGTACGAGCTGGTCATCGCCGACGGCGCGTGCACGCTCTCGCCCAAGCCGGAACACGACCCGAAGCTCGCCGTCACCGTCGGGCCGGTCGACTTCGTCAAGGTGGTGTCCGGCAACGGCAACCCGATGATGATGTTCATGACCGGCAAGCTGAAGGCCAAGGGCGACCTCGGCCTCGCCGCAAACATCGCCAACCTGTTCGACATCCCCAAGGGCTGAGCTGTGCCCGACTTCTCGCTCGACCTGAGCTCCGGGCAGCGGGAACTACGGGACTGGGTACACGGCTTCGCCGCCGACGTGGTCCGCCCGGCGGCGGCGGAGTGGGACGAGCGCGAGGAGACCCCGTGGCCGATCATCGCGCAGGCGGCGAAAATCGGGCTGTACGGCTTCGAGTTCCTGGCGAACACCTGGAGTGATCCGACCGGGCTGAGCATGTGCCTGGCCAGCGAGGAACTGTTCTGGGGCGACGCCGGAATCGGCATGTCCATCTTCGGTACCGGCCTCGCGGTCGCCGCGATCTACGGCTCCGGTACCCCGGAGCAGCTGCTCGAGTGGGTACCGCAGTGCTTCGGTGACGTGTCCGACCCGACGGTCGCCGCGTTCTGCAGCACCGAACCCGAGGCGGGCTCCGACGTCGGTGCGATGCGCAGCCGGGCGCGGTACGACGCCGCCGCCGACGAGTGGATCCTCACCGGCCAGAAGGCGTACGCGACCAACGGCGGTATCGCCGCCGTGCACGTCGTCACGGCCAGCGTCGACCCCGACCTGGGCACGCGGGGCCAGGCGGCGTTCGTCGTCCCGCCCGGCAGCCGGGGCCTGGTCGCCACGAAGAAGCTGCGCAAGCTCGGCCTCCGCGCGTCGCACACCGCGGACGTGTTCCTCGACGAGGTACGGGTACCCGGACGGTGCCTGCTCGGTGGCCGGGAGGCGCTCGACGAACGGCTGGCGAACGCCCGCGACGGGCGCAAGGGTACCGGCCAGGCGGCGATGCGTACGTTCGAGCTGTCCCGGCCGACCGTCGGCGCGCAGGCGCTCGGAATTGCCCGGGCAGCCTACGAGTACGCGTTGGCGTACGCCACCGACCGGGTGCAGTTCGGCCGCCCGATCATCGACAACCAGGCCATCGCGTTCGCCCTGGCCGACATGCGTACCGAGATCGACGCGGCCCGGCTGCTGGTGTGGCGGGCCGCCTGGATGGGGCGCAACAACCGGCCCTTCCTGGCCGGTGAGGGCTCGATGAGCAAGCTCAAGGCCGGCGAGGTGGCCGTCGCCGCGACCGGGACGGCGGTACAGATCCTCGGCGGCGCCGGCTTCCTGCGCGAGCATCCCGTCGAGCGTTGGTACCGCGACGCCAGGATCTACACGATCTTCGAGGGGACCAGCGAGATACAGCGGCTCGTGGTCGCGCGGGCTATTTCCGGTCGGCGCATCCATTGACCATGGTCATAGCCTGCGGCGGCCGCGGATGGTAGGCAGGTGGACGTGGATGCTGCCTTCGTGTTGCGTACCCTCGCCCGGCGTGGACTGCTCAACCCCGGCCGCCCGGACCGGGTCGCCCGGCAGTTCGACGCGTTACGGCGGTGGGGGTACAGCCTGCCCGGGGAACTTCGCTCCGCGGCGGCCCGCGACCCCGACCGGCTCGCCGTCCTCGACGAGACCCGCGCCCTGACCTACGGCGAGTTGGCCGGCCGGGCCCAGCGCCTCGCCAACGGCCTGCGCGCCGGGTACGGCATCGGCGCCGGTGACCGGGTCGGGCTGCTGTGCCGCAACTCGGTGGCCATGCTGGAGTCGATCCTCGCGATCGGGGCGCTCGGTGCCGACGTGGTATTGATCAACACCGGCCTCGGCCCGGGTCAGCTCGAAAGTGTCCTGCACGAGCAGCGGATCCGGATGCTCATCCACGACGACGAGTTCTTCGAGCTGCTGTCGGCCGTGCCGCCGGCCGTGCTCCGGGTCAGCGCCGACGGTGACGGACGCCGGTCGAGCCTCACCGTGGCCGGCGTGATCATGGCGTCGCCGGACGACGACCTGGCGCCGCCGGCCCGGCCGGGCCGCACGATCGTGCTCACCTCCGGTACCACCGGCGCTCCGAAGGGCGCCCGCCGGCCGCAGCCGGGCGGCTTCCGCCCCCTGGCGGCCGTGATTTCGCGCATCCCGCTGACCGTGCACGGCTGCATGTTCATCGCCGCGCCGATGTTCCACACCTGGGGGTACGCGGGGCTGCAGCTCGCGCTGGCGCTACGCACCACCGTGGTGCTGCGCCGCCGTTTCGACGCCGCCGACACGCTCGCCGCCGTCCGCAAGTACCGGTGCAGCTCGCTGCTGGCAGTACCGGTCATGGTGCAGCGGCTGCTGGACGTGGCACCCGCCGGTCGGGTGACGACATCGCTGCGGGTGGTCGCGAGCAGCGGTTCGGTGCTGCCCGGCCCGATGGTGCGCCGCTTCATGGACGTCTTCGGTGACGTGCTCTACAACCTGTACGGGTCCACCGAGGCGTCCTGGGCGAGCATCGCCACCCCGGGGGAGCTGCGACGCGACCCCACCTGCGCCGGGCGCCCACCGACCGGTACCCGGGTGTTGATTCTCTCCCCGGACGGCAACCCGGTGCCGGACGGGCACGTCGGCCGCATCTTCGTCGGCAACGACATGATTTTCGAGGGGTACACGAACAGCGCCGGTACCCAGGAGTGGCGTGACGGCCTGATCGGCACCGGCGACATCGGCCACCTCGGCGCGGACGGGTTGCTGCGGGTGGACGGTCGCGAGGACGACATGGTCATTTCGGGCGGGGAGAACGTGTATCCGACCGCCGTGGAGGACGTGATCTCCGAACTGCCGCAGGTCCGCGAGGTGGCCGTGGTCGGGGTGCCGGACCGCGAGTACGGTCAACGCCTCGCCGCCTGGATCGCGCTGTACCCGGGTGAGCACCTCGACGTGGAGGCGGTGCGCGAGTACGTGCGGCGCACGATGGCCCGCTTCCAGGTACCCCGCGACGTCTACTTCGTCGCCGGCCTGCCCCGCAACTCGACCGGCAAGGTGCTGCGGCGCTACCTCAACGCGCCGGTGAGCCCCGCGCCCGGCATGAAAATTCCCGCACCGCCGACCGGCGGGTGGACCGACGAGACCGTCCTGCTGCCCCGAGTCACCGACTGAGCCCGGGCGGCGTCGGCGCTCAGCCGCCGTCGCGGCGATCCGGGCGGCGCGGGTGCTCAGCCGTGGACGGCAGCGGTCCGGGCGATGTCGGTTCGGTGCTGTGAGCCGGAAAGGCGGACGCCGTCGACGAGCCGGTACGCCGCTGCCCGGGCTGTGGCCAGGTCGTCGCCGGTGGCCGTGCAGCACAGCACCCGGCCGCCGGCCGACACCAGGGCGCCGTCGTCGCGCCGGGCGGTACCGGCGTGGACGACTCCCGCCACGCCGTCGGCGCCGCTGATCACGTCCCCGAGACGGGGCGCGCCCGGGTAGCCGGCCGCCGCCACCACGACCGTCACCGCCGACCCGGCCCGCCAGCGTAACGGCGGGTGTTCGGCGAGGGTACCGACCGCCGCGGCGTGCAGCAGGCCGGCCAGCGGCGTCTCCAGCAGGGCGAGGACAACCTGGGTCTCCGGGTCGCCGAACCGGCAGTTGAACTCGATCACCCGGGGTCCGGTCGGGGTGAGGGCGAGCCCGACGTAGAGCAGGCCGGCGAAGGGTGTACCGCGCTCCCGCATGACCGCCAGGGTCGGTCGCACGACCCGGGCGACTACGTCGGCGACGAGGTCCGGCGGCGCCCACGGCAACGGCGCGTACGCACCCATGCCGCCGGTGTTCGGGCCGCTGTCGCCGTCGCCGAGCCGCTTGAAGTCCTGCGCCGGCAGCAGCGGGACGACCGCCGTCCCGTCGGTGACCACGAACAGCGACACCTCGGGCCCGGACAGGTACTCCTCGATCACCACCCGGCCGCAGGCCGCCGCGTGCGCCAGCGCCTCGTCGTGGTCGGCGGTGACCACGACACCCTTGCCGGCGGCGAGCCCGTCGTCCTTGACCACATAGGGCGCCCCGAACTCGGCCAGCGCCGCCACGACCTGGTCGGTCTCGTCGCATACCCGGGCCCGGGCGGTCGGCACGCCGGCTGCCGCCATGACGTCCTTGGCGAACGCCTTCGAGCCCTCCAGTCCGGCCGCCTCCGCCGACGGCCCGAAGCACGCGATGCCCTTGGCCCGCACGGCATCGGCCGCCCCCGCGACCAGCGGCTGCTCGGGTCCGATCACCACCAGGTCGGCCGCCGTCTCCACCGCCAGCGCCGCGATCGCACCGACCTCGCGAAGATCCACGGGTACCACCGGAGCCAGCGCGGCCATGCCGGGATTGCCGGGGGCGCACACCAGGGCGGTGACGGACGGGTCGGCGGCAAGAGCGGACGCGAGGGCATGCTCGCGGCCACCGGAGCCGAGGAGAAGGACGCGCACGCAGCGATCGTACGCAACCAACCAATCGGTGGACGGCGACCGGCCGCCCGGCATCAGCCGCATTTCGTGACATCAAGCCCGGGCGGGGTTGCCGGCACCGGTATCGACGTGGCACCGTTCACCATCGCGTGTCCGGGCGGGCCGTTGAGATGGGGGTTTTCTTGCGCAGGCAACGTCTGGCCGCGAGCGCCGTGATCGGCGTCGTGGCGATCGGCGTCACGGGGGTGACCGTGGCGGCGCCACCTTTGCTGCGGCAGGCGTCCGCCGCGGACGAGCCCGTCCCCCGCGACACCCCCCGCCGCCCGGGGCTCGCACCCGCCGGCGTCGGCCGGCTGGCGGCCGCGAAACACCCGACCAGATCCGGCCCGTCCGCCGCTCGGCCGCAGCAGGGGCTGACACCGGCCACCCCGCCGCCGTCGACGGCCGACACGTCGGTGTCGATCGGCGTCCCCGCGTCCGCGTCGTCGGTCAAGCCGCCGGCGGCGACCCTGGGCCGGCACGTGCTGCCGCTGATCATCGGCCACCGCGGCGCGTCGGCCTACCGGCCAGAGGAGACGCTCGGCAGCTACCGGCTGGCGATCGCGCAGGGCGCCGACTACATCGAGGCCGACCTGGTGATGACCGGCGACGGCGCGCTGGTGGCCCGGCACGAGAACGAACTGTCGGCCGCCACCGATGTGGCGACGCACCCGGAGTTCGCCGACCGTCGGCGCACCAAGACGATCAACGGGGCGACCGTCACCGGCTGGTTCACCGAGGACTTCACCCTCGCCGAACTCCGTACCCTGCGGGCGGTGCGCCGCGGCCAGCGGACGCCGGCGTCCACCGACGTGATACCGACCCTGCAGGAGATCATTCACCTGGCCCGCACCCAGCGCCGCACGGTCGGCCTCTACCTCGAACTCAAGACCCCGGCGTACTTCACCTCGCTCGGCCTGGCACCGGAGCCGGTACTGGTCGAAGCGCTGCGCGCCAGCCGGCTCGCCGGCGCCACCGCGCCGGTGTACGTCGAGTCGTTCGACGCGGCCAGCCTGCGGTCGGTGCACCAGCTAGTGGACGTCCCGGAGATCCAGCTCGTCGGCGGCACCGCGGCCACCGGCACCGCACTCGCACCGGCCGAGCTGTCCGGCATCCGGGAGTACGCGGTGGGTATCGGCATCGACCGGGCCCGGCTCGGCGACAACGGTCCGGACGCGCAGGCGCTGGTCGACCGCGCGCACGGTGACCAGCTCGAGGTCCACGTGTTCACGTTCGCCGGCGACGCGCAGATCGCCTACCGGGGCTGCTTCGGGCTCGGCGTCGACGGCCTCTTCACCGACAACCCCGACCTCGCGCTGACCGCGCGACGGCAGCTGACCGCGTCGACGGCCGGCCCGAAAGCGGTGTGAGCCGCCCGGTCGGCGCAGCGCGTGACGGGGGCCGGGTCGGCGCAGCGCGTGGCGGGGGCCGGGTCAGAGCAGCGCGTCGCGGGGGCCGGGTCAGAGCAGCGCGTGGCGGACCACGTTCTCCTCACGTCCCGGGCCGACGCCGACCGCGCTGACCCGGGTGCCGCACAGCTCCTCGATCCGCTCGACGTAGCGGCGCGCGTTCTCCGGCAGTTCGGCCGCGGTCCGGCACTTGGAGATGTCCTCCCACCAGCCGGGCAGCTCCTCGTAGATCGGCTTGGCGTGGTGGAACGCGGTCTGCGTCATCGGCATCTCGTCGGTCCGCTCGCCGTCGATGGAGTACCCGACGCAGATCGGTACCCGCTCCAGGCCGCTGAGCACGTCGAGCTTGGTGACCACCAGGTCGGTGATGCCGTTGACCCGTACCGCGTACCGGCCGACGACCGCGTCGAACCAGCCGCAGCGGCGCTCCCGGCCGGTCGTCGTGCCGTACTCGGCGCCGATCTTGAGCAGGTGCACCCCGTTGGCGTCGAACAGCTCGGTCGGGAACGGCCCCGAGCCGACCCGCGTCGTGTACGCCTTGATAACGCCGATGACCTGCGAGATCTTCGTCGGCGGGATACCCGAGCCGACACATGCGCCGCCGGCCGTCGGGTTCGACGAGGTGACGAACGGGTACGTGCCGTGGTCCACGTCGAGCAGCGTCGCCTGGGCGCCCTCCAGCAGCACCGTCCGACCGGCGTCCAGCGCCTGGCCGAGCACCAGCCGGGTGTCGGCGATGTACGGGCGCAGCCGCTCGGCGTACCCCAGGTACTCCTCGACCACCCCGTCGACGTCCATCGCCTTGCGGTTGTACACCTTGACCAGGATCTGGTTCTTCTCCCGCAGCGCCAGCTCCAGCTTTTTCCGGAAGATGCCCGGGTCGAGCAGGTCCTGGACCCGGATACCGGTTCGGGCCACCTTGTCGCCGTACGCCGGGCCAATGCCCCGGCCGGTGGTACCGATCCGGGCCGAGCCGAGGTAGCGCTCCACGACCCGGTCCATCGCCCGGTGGTGGGGCATGATCAGGTGCGCGTCGGTGGAGATCAGCAACTTGCTGGTGTCGACGCCGCGCTCGTCCAGCCCGTCCACCTCGGCGAGCAGCACCTTCGGATCGACCACCACGCCGTTGCCGATCACCGGTACGCAGCCCGGGGTGAGCACCCCCGACGGCAGCAGGTGCAGGGCGTACTTCTGCCCGTCCGGGGTGACCACCGTGTGGCCGGCGTTGTTTCCACCCTGGTACCGCACGACGTAGTCGACGCGCTCGCCGAGCAGGTCGGTAACCTTGCCCTTGCCCTCGTCGCCCCATTGCGCGCCGATCAGCACAATCGCTGGCATGTCGAAGTCCGCCTTCCCGGGGTCCGTGCCACTCGGCCGCGGCCACGCCCCGGAGTGTCAGGCTAACAAGGAGGCTCACCCGGTGTCTGACGTGGTGTTGCTGGCGTTCGACGACACGCCGCCGGGCGTCTGCGCCGGCGCGACGCCCCGGGTGCCGGTGCTGATCTGCCGCGACGCACTGGTCGCGGGTGGCGCCACCGTCGAGATGGTCACCGCCTCCGCCGACTCCGACGTGGACGAGGTCCTCGACCACTGCTTCCCGGCGGGCACCGTCGACCCCCCGGTCGGCGCTGTCGGTGGCCGGGGCACCGTCGACGGCCGGGTCGGCGCCGTCGCCACGGTCGGCGCCGTCGACGGTGGCCGGGGTGCCATCCTGGTCGTCGCGGCGGCCACCGACAGCCAGTTGCGCGCCGTCGTGCGGCGGATGACCCGACGGTACGCGCCGGTGCCCAGCCGGCGCCCGGACAGCGTGCCGGCCGACCGGACCCTGCCGGACCTGCCGCCGATCGGTGTGCTGCCGATCGGCGAGGTCGATCTCGTCACCCCGCTCCGGCTGCCGACGGAGCCGGCGGCGGTGGCCGCCGCCGTGCTCGGCAACCGGGTCCGCCGGCTCGACCTGCTACGCAACGACGGCGGATCGGTCACGCTGCACGGCGTCGTGCTGGGCGGTACCGACGACCACAACCGGACCGTGCCGTTCGCCGCCCGGGTCGAGGTCGACGACGCCGTCCTCTCCGACGGGTCCGAACCGCTCATCGTCGCGGCGGTCGCCAACGCCGACGGGTACGCGCGGCTGGACGGCCTGACGCTGACCACCCGGGTGGACCCCGCAGACGGCGTACTCGATGTGGCGGTGGCGCTGATGGTCGGCGGCCGCAGCCTACTGCGCCGCCATCGGCCGCGGATCGAGGTCCGGCGGGCCCGGGGCCGGGCCGTGGCGGTACACCCGCGAGCGGAGGTGGCGTTCATCGACGACGGCGTGGCCGGCACACTGACTCACAGCCGGACATGGTGGATGGAGCGGGGGGCATGGGCGGTTTACACGAATCCTTTACCGTGAGGTATGCCGACCGGTGTGCGACGCTGCACTGGTTCAGGGGCGCCAAACTTCGACGGAAGGGGGTACACCGTGGAAGAGCCGTTCTGGCCGCCGGATGAAAACGTTCCGCCCGCCCGCGACCAACGCGCCGGGTCGGCCGGCGACCGTCCGTCCCCGGCGATCCATGGCGAACCGGTAACCATCGACCCCTCCTCGCCCGCCTTCGGCGCCCGACCCCGCGACGATCACCTCGGCTCTCCGTGGAACCAGCCGCCCCCGGTACCGGAACTTCCGGATCCGCCGCCCGCGGCGGAACTTCCCCGTCGTGGCGACGGCTGGTCGTCCGACGACAGCGGGCTGCCCAGCGGTGCGCATCGTGCGGCACACCGGTCACCCCGATTCGAACCCCGTCGTCCGCCTTCGGAGCAGCAACGCCCCGCTGATCCGCCGCGCCAGGCAACGCAGCCACAACGACCCGCCGGCTCCGCCGTCCGGTTTGAGCCCGGCATCTACCGACCGACCGATCCGCCGGTCAGCGGTCCGCCGGTCGGCGGGTCTCAGGTCAGCGGTCCACCGGTCGGTGGTCCACCGGTCGGTGGTCCGCCGGTCGGTGGGTCTCCGGTCAGTGCCGCACCGCACAGTCCCCCGCCGCACCATATCCAGCCGCATGGTGTTCAGCCCAGCAATGCCGAGCCACATACCGCCCCGCCGTCCGGTGCCCAGCCGCATACTGCCGCACCGCACGCTGCCCCGCCGCCTGCTACCCCGCCGCCTGCTACCCAGCCGAACACAGCCCCGCCGAACACAGCCCTGCCGCGTACCGGCCCGCACAATGCACAGCCGACCGAGACGCCGATCAGCGGCCCACCGTCCATCGTGGATCCGGCGCTGGCGGTAACGCACGCGCCAGCACAACCGGTCGCCGAACCGCTGCAACCCGCCGACCAGTTCACGTCTCCACGGCGGCCCACGGGACCACCACCTCCCCACTCCGGACCACCTCCTCACTCCGGACCATCAATCCGCTCCGGGCCAACGCGTCCCGCCGGCTTTCCGCCACTGTCCGGGCCACCACCCCACTCCGGGCCACCACCCCACTCCGGACCGCCACCCCACTCCGAGCTGTCCGCGCGCTCGCAGCACGCGGGGCCCCCACCCGAGCAGTGGGTGGCACCGGGTCCGCAGCAGCCGCCGGCTTCCGGGGTCTACCCGGCTCCCCAGCACCCGCCGGGCGGCGGCGCGGCTCCGGACGTACCTCCGGATTGGGCTCCTGACGGTTTTGTCCCCACGGCCGAGGAGTTCGCGCGGCGCCGGGCGGCCCGGCCGGTGGACCCGGTCGCCACGATGGGCGTGCGCGGGGCGGTCCGGCGCAGCACCCTCGGTCTGGTCAACCTTGGTCCGGGCCGGCGCGAGCAGGAGTTCCGCCACGACGTCGAGATGGTGCGCCGCAACTTCGGCGGGCTGCGCCAGGTCACGGTCGTGAACCCGAAGGGCGGCGCCGGCAAGACGATGGCCGTGCTGCTGCTGGCGATGACGTTCGGGCAGCGGCGCGGCGGTTACGTCTTGGCATGGGACAACAACGAGACCCAGGGGACCCTCGGCATGCGCGCGCAGCAGGACTTCCACGCGCGTACCGTCCGGGACCTGCTGCGCGACCTTGACCACTTCCGCGGCACCCACGGCCGAGTCGGTGACCTGTCGCAGTACGTGCGGGCGCAGGCCGAGGGCATGTTCGACGTCCTCGCCTCGGACGAGTCGGCGACCGCCGGCGAGATGTTGACGGCACTGGCGTTCGCGGACATCCGCGAGATCGTCAGCCGGTTCTACAAGTTGATCTTCGTGGATACCGGCAACAACGTCCGGGCCGAGAATTGGCAGGCCGCGATCGACGCGACCGACCAGCTCGTGCTCACCATGTCGGCCCGCAACGACTCGGCCGAGACGGCCGCCCGGATGCTCGACTACCTGGAGCAGCAGGGCCTGCACCGGCTGGTACGTCAGGCGGTGACCGTGGTGTCGATGCCGCCGAGCCGGCGGGAACTCGACATTCCCGCGATCATGCAACACTTCGCGGCGCGTACCCGCACCGTGCTGCTCGCGCCGTACGAGCGACTCATCGACTCGGGCGAGCCGCTGCGCTACAGCTCGATGTCGTCGCCCACCCGGATGGCCTGGTTGAAGATCGCCGCCGCGGTCGCCGAGGGGTTGTAGACCGCGCCCGGCCGGAACTAGCCGAACGCGCTCGCGCTCCGGCCGAGCTCATGCGCCCCGGCCGGTGTCAATCACGCCTCACCCGGCGAGGGCGTCCCCTGCCGCCGGGTCGCAGTCGCGCAGCAGTTGGACGCAGCGAGCCGTCTCCTCGGCCTCGCCGATGTCGTCGGCGGCCAGTGCCAGCACGTTCACGCAGCGCAGAAAGCCCTGGTTGGGGGCGTGGGACCAGGGGACCGGCCCGTACCCCTTCCACCCGCTGCGGCGCAGCTGGTCGAGCCCGCGGTGGTACCCCGTGCGGGCGTACGCGTACGCGGTGACCGGATCGCCCGCGGCCAACGCATTCTCGGCCAGCCTTGCCCACGCGGCGCTGTACGTCGGGAACCTGGCCGCGACCGCCTTCAGCCCGGCGGCCGCCTCCGGTGCGTCCAGCCGCACCGCCCGGATCGCGGAGTCGGCGTCGACGTCGGGTGCCAGCAGCGTGGCGGGCGGCTGAGGCATGAGGTTCTGCATGACGACATTGAACCCGGTCCGGGTTCGGCCGACCGAACCGGGGCCAACTTCTGTCGGCTCCTCCCGGCGCCGACACCGAACAGGAAACGCCCGCCGCACACGCGGTCGAGGCTTGCCGCCGCGGACAGCGCCGACGCTACGCGCGCGTTACCCGAACGGCCGATGGCCGCGTCGCGCATACGGGTGGTGCACGTATGGGCGGCGAGGACTACAACTAGAGGTCCGGAGCCTCCCCAGGACCCGGTTACGCGATGGCTCGGCACCCGTGCCGGGCCATCGCCGTACCCCGTCCGGGCGCCGGCGGCTTGCCCAAGGATCCGTTCGAGGTTGGCGCAGATCGTCGGCGCGGACTCCTCGGACGAGCGTTGGACTAGCCTGGGCCGGTGCCGACGCCACCGCCCTCCGACGTGATCGCTCTCCGTGACGAGACTCCGGGCGAGGTGGAGTCACGTGCGGAACTGGCGGTCCATCTTGCCAGCGGTACCCTCAGCGACCTGGTCGTGGAGGGCCTGGATCTCGACGGGGGGCGGCCGGTCGACCTGACCGACGTCGACGTCACCGACGCGCTCTTCGTGGGCTGCCGGTTCGCCTCGGCCGAGGTCGCGGCCGACCTGGTGCGCCGCGGCGCACTGGTGGTGCCCGCGTTCACCGGCATGCCGTACCGGACCCATCCGGGTCGGCTCTACACCCCCGACGATCTCGCCGCCGGGTTCGCCCACGGTGGGTTCGCCGGCATGTACGACACCCTGGTGTACCGGCATTTCCGGGCCGCCGGTGGGGCGCAGCCGGGGGTACGGGAGGCGCTGGTCCAGCGGCTGCACGACAACGGTATCGACAACGCGCTGGCCAGCGCGGTGTACAGCTGGACCCGCGCCCGTGGCGAGGCGGCCGCGGTCGGTGTCATGGGTGGTCACGCGGTACGGCGCGGGTCGGCGGCCTACCGGATGGCGGCGGAGCTGAGCCGGGGGCTCGCGCGGGCGGACCGGCTGGTCGTCACCGGCGGCGGTCCGGGCGTGATGGAGGCCGCCAATCTCGGGGCGTACCTCGCCGAGCGGCCCGACGGCGACCTCACCGCGGCGATCGCGACGCTGGCGTCCGCACCTGATTTCCGCGACCACGACCGGTACACGGCCGCCGCCCTGGCCGCCCGCGAACGGTTCCCGGCGACGGCCGACACGACCCCGCTCGGCTGGGCCCGGCGCGGCGGCCTGTCGATACCGACCTGGCTGTACGGGCACGAACCGGCAAACCTATTCGCCGGGCGGATCGCAAAGTACTTTTCGAACGCGATCCGCGAGGACACCATCCTGCGGCTGTCCCGCGGCGGCATCGTCTTCGCGCCCGGCGGGGCCGGTACCGTCCAGGAGGTGTTCCAGGCGGCGACGAAGACCTTCTACGCCACGGACGGGGTGAGTGGTCCGTACATCTTTCTCGACCGCGAGTACTGGACCCGCCGCGTCCCGATCCGCGATCTGCTCGTCCCGTTGCTGGCCGCCTCGCCGGCCGGCGACTCCAGCGCCCTGATCCACCTCACCGACGACGTCGCCGAGGCGCTGGCACTGCTGCAAGCGGGGCCCCCCGCCGCTTCGGACGCGCGGTAGGGGTACCACCGTCCGCACCGGACACGCGGGAGAAAGGCCCGCTCACGCCTACTTGGCCATGGTGGTGCCGACGGAGCGGAGGTCCTGGCAGGCCCGCAGGACCCGGGTGCCCATGCCCTCCTCGGCGGCCTTGCCCCAGGCCCGCGGGTCGTACGCCTTCTTGTCGCCGACATCGCCGTCGACCTTGAGCACGCCGTCGTAGTTTCGGAACATGTGGTCGGCGACCGGCCGGGTGAACGCGTACTGGGTGTCGGTGTCCACGTTCATCTTCACCGCCCCGTAGTCCAGCGCCGCCCGGATCTCCTCCAGCAGCGACCCGGACCCGCCGTGAAAGACCAGGTACAGCGGCTTCTCCCGGCCGTACTTCTTGCCGACGGCGTCCTGGATCTCTTTGAGGATCTCGGGGCGCAGCTTGACGTTGCCCGGCTTGTACACCCCGTGCACGTTGCCGAAGGTCAGCGCCGCCATGTACCGGCCCTTCTCGCCCAGGCCGAGCGCCTCCACCATGGCGAGGCCGTCGGCGACGGTGGTGTACAGCTTCTCGTCGATCGCGCCGACGACGCCGTCCTCCTCGCCACCGACGACGCCGACCTCGATCTCGAGGATGATCTTCGCCGCGGCGGCCTCGGCCAGCAGCTCCTCGGCGATCTGGAGGTTCTCGTCCAGCGGTACCGCCGAACCGTCCCACATGTGGGACTGGAACAGCGGCGCCTCGCCCTTGGCGACCCGCTCCTTGGAGATCGACATCAACGGTCGGACAAACCCGTCGAGCTTGTTCTTGGGGCAGTGATCGGTGTGCAGGGCGATGTTCACCGGGTACTTCTTGGCGACCTCGTGCGCGTACGCGGCGAAGGCCAGGCTGCCGGTGACCATGTCCTTGACGGTCGGGCCGGACAGGTACTCGGCGCCGCCGGTGGAGATCTGCACGATGCCGTCGCTCTCCGCCTCGGCGAAACCACGCAGCGCCGCGTTGAGCGTCTGCGACGAGCTGACGTTGATCGCCGGGTACGCGAACGCCCCGGCTTTGGCGCGGTCCAGCATCTCGGCGTAGGCATCTGGCGAAGCGATGGGCATGGCGACGCTCCTGACGTAGCTCAATGGTTCTTCGGCGATCCGGCTCCGCGCGGGCCACGCGGACCCGGGCCCCGACCGGGCGACCGCGCGGTACGCGACCGCGCTGTCCTCGCCATGGATTATCCCGCAGCCGGGGTGGCGACATGCCGCGACCCCCGCCTACCGCGTGGTTTGTCCGCGGCCGACGCCCGGACGCCGGTCCGGGTCGGTACCCTGGGACACCGGACCAACGGGAGGCGCGATGAACCGGACTGAGGCGGATCACCCGATCGACGACGAGGTCTTCGCACCGGCCGCGAGCGATCCCGAGGCCCCCCTGAACGATGTGGACACCCCCGCCGTCCCGCCGGGTGGTGGCTTCGAGGCGAACGAGGCCGACGCGCTGGAGCAGGCCCAGATCGTGATCGTCGACGATGACGAATCGGACGGGTACATGTGATCTACAGCCGGTGACTCTGCGCCTGTAGCGTGACCGGGTGGACTGGAATCTGCGGGTGTGCGGGCGGCGCGGGCACGTCACGTACGCGCCGGACGAGCCGGACCTCCGCGCGCCGCTGTCCGTCGACACCGCCTTCGGCGCCGCGTGGCGCTGTCTACGCTGCGGGGACTTCGTGATCGGCGCCCCGCACGGCGGCGGACCGGCCGATGACGCCCCCGTGGTTGCCCGCGGCCGGGTCCTGCGCGATGCGATCATCCTGCGGCTGCTCGCCGTGGAACGGCTTCTGCGTGCCCTGCTCGTGCTGGCCGCCGCCTACGGCATCTACCGCTTCCGATCCCACCGTGACGCGGTCCAGCGCGCGTTCAGCGAGGATCTTCCCCTGATCAGGCCCCTGGCCGACAAGTACGGCTGGCATCTGGAGGACTCCTCGATCGTGCACACCTTGCGGACGGCGATCGAGGCGCGGTCCAGCACCCTGCTGTGGCTGGGAGTCGGCCTGCTCAGCTACGGCATCCTGCAGCTGGTCGAGGCGATCGGCCTGTGGCTGCTGCGCCGATGGGGGGAGTACCTGGCCGTCGTGGCCACCTCGCTCGGCATCCCGATCGAGATCTTCGAGCTGACCGAGAAGATCACCGTGATCCGGATCGGCGCGCTCGCCATCAACCTGGCGGCGGTCGCCTACATCCTGCTGTCGAAGCGCCTGTTCGGACTCCGCGGTGGCCATCGGGCCTACCTGGCCGAGCGGCACGAGGAGAGCCTACTCGAGATCCGGGCGGCGGCCGGCGCGCCGAGGGTACCGGTACCCTGATTGCCCGTGGATACCGCCGAGAAGACGCGTGCGCTGACCGATACCCTCGCGCTCAACCCGTTGGACGCCAAGGGCCTACTCAAGGCCTTCGGCCTGGTGGGCGTCTGGGTGATCATGTTCGCCGAGACCGGGCTGCTGGTCGGCTTCTTCCTGCCCGGCGATTCGCTGCTGTTCCTCGCCGGGATCGGCGCGTCGCGGGTCGCCAAGGAGATCGTCGGAGTCCAGCTGTCGCTGACCTGGTTGCTGCTGATCACCCCGATCTGCGCGATCGCCGGTGCCCAGCTGGGGCACTGGCTGGGTGCCCGGTACGGTCGCCGGCTGTTCGTACGCCCGGACTCCCGGCTGTTCCGGGCCGAGTACGTCGCGAAGGCCGAGTACTACTTCACCAGGTACGGGCCGGCCAAGGCGGTCATCCTGGCCCGCTTCATCCCGATCGTGCGGACGTTCGGAAACCCGGTCGCCGGCGTACTGGGGATGCCCGCCCGGGTGTTCGTTGTCTGGAACGTGATCGGCGGCGTGCTGTGGGCCGACGGCGTGCTGCTGGCCGGCTGGGCACTGGCCAGGAAGATCACCGACTGGATCCCGCCGGAGAAGATCGACACGTACATCATCCCGGTGACCCTGCTGATCGTGGTGGTCTCGGCGATACCGATCATGGTTGAGGTCGGTCGCGGGTACCTCGGGCGGCGGCGCAGCCGGGCCGCCGCCACGACCCGCGACGACAGCTGACGCGCCGCGCGGCCGGGTCAGACGGCAGGCAGCTCGCCGGTGCCGGCCGCCCGGTCGATCGCCCGCGTGAACTCCGCCGGGCAGTCGGCCATCGTGTCGGCGCGCCCCAGCAGGAGGGCCCGGTAGGTCAGACGCGCCGCCTCCTCCAGATACAGCGCCCGCTTGTGGGCCAACCCGACGCTGTCCGCCAGTACCGAACAGCCGTGATGGGCGAGAATCACACAGTCCGTACCGTCCGCGGTCGCGGCGGCAGCCTCGTCGGCCAGCTCGGCCGTACCGGGCCGTCGGAACGGTACCGTGATGATCCGGCGTAGGTAGTAGGCATGATCCGTGGTGACCAGCCGGATCCGTTCACCGAGCGCGTCCAGCAGCAGAACGGTCTGCGGATGCAGATGCACCACCGCGGCGATGTCCGGTCGCCGCCGGTAGGTGGCGAGGTGCAGGAGCAGCTCCGAGGTCGGTGGCACCCGGACCGACCGGTGCACGGCCCCGTTCGCCACCCCGACCGCGACGAAATCCGACCGGCCCAGGCGGTTGAGCCAGGTACCGGTCGCGGTGACCCAGATGTCGTCGGTACCCGGGATCCGGGCGGACAGGTTGCCGCCCGACCCGACAACAAGACCCGCGCGTACCACCTCATCCCCCACCTCGATGAGCTGGTCGCGCGGGTCTTCGTCGGTCTTACCCATGGCCACCCCTTGGCGGGGCGGCCGCGATCGGTACGGATACGGTCAGCGCGGCGACTTCTTGGCGGCGCGCTTGCGCGGCGGTGTCAGCAGATCGGCGATCGTCCCGATGGCACTCGGAACGAGCCGGTAAAACGCCCACACGCCCCTCTTCTCCCGCTCGAGCAGTCCAGCCTCGGTCAGGATTCGGAGGTGGTGACTGACCGTCGGCTGGGACAAACCCAGCGGAGCGGTCAAGTCGCAGACGCAGGCCTCGCCTTCCGGCGCCGACTGGATCAGGCTCAACAGCCTGAGTCGGGCCGGGTCGGCAAGCGCCTTGAGCACCCCAGCGAGGCGCTCAGCGTCAGCACGATCGATCGGTTCGCCAGCAAGCGGCGAAATCTGTGGCATTGTCATCTCGGCCAGCGCAGTTCCCACGAAATCCATCCTTCCACCAACAGCATCGACCCGCCTGCATATCTACAGGTACGAATCGACAATTTTTCAAGCCGCAAGGCCGAGGTCGGCCAGCGAAAATACTGAGCGGTAGTTCAACCCCGCGGATCGAACGGCATCCCCCGCTCCGCGATCCACGATGACCGCTACTCCCGTTACATCGGCTCCCGCCTGCTGGAATGCCTCCACAGCTGTCATCACACTCTTGCCGGTCGTGGAAGTGTCCTCGACGGCCAGAACCCGGCGGCCACCCACATCCGGCCCTTCGATCCGTCGCTGCAAGCCGTGCACCTTGTCTGTCTTACGTACGACACACGCGTCCAACGCCCGGTCCCGGGCGGCGGCCGCATGCAGCATGGCTGTGGCGATCGGATCGGCGCCAAGCGTCAACCCGCCCACCACATCGAAATCCCAGTCCGTGACGAGCTCGAGCATCACTCGCCCAACCAACGGTGCGGCCGCGTGATGAAGGGTGATGCGGCGTAGGTCAACATAGAAATCCGCCTCGCCACCCGACGACAAGCTCACGCGGCCGTGGACCACAGCCAGTTCAGTGATGAGTTTACCGAGGTCATCACGGTCAGTCATACAAGAAGCGTACTGGTCACACGATCGGCGGACACGGACGCCCCGGAATTTGCCGAACCTATTGTCCTGGTTCACCCCGAGTGGACGGGCAGCGGAGAGTGACGTGAGTGACACTCATAACTGTCGCTGTGACGAGAGTCGCTTTCCGACCGGCGGTAAACACATTCAGCAGGGTACCGCCAACTGATGGAAACAACGCCAACACTGACGCTCAACCCGCTCCGCGGGTGTCTTTTGTGACCGTTCGAAGTGCGCGATGCGGCAGGTGTCGCATGCCGAACACGGCGATCTTGTATTTCCAGTCCGGGATACTCACGATCTTCCCGCTCCGGAGATCGGCCAATGCGTCCCGTGCGACGTCGTCGGCTCTCAGCCAGAGCCTGGACGGGATCTTCGTCATGTCGATCCCCGCCCGATCATGAAACTCGGTACGGGTGTAACCCGGACACAGCGCCATCATGCGCACACCGTACCCACGAACGGACAACGCAACCGATTCGGTGAAGTTCGTCACCCACGCCTTGCTCGCCGAGTACGTGGATCCCGGCATCGGCGTACCGAAGCCCGCCACCGACGAGACGTTGACGATATCGCCGCCGCGGCGGGCGACCATGCCGGGGAGAGCCGCCCGCGTCAGCCGCATGACCGCGTGCACGTTGAGTCGCAGCAACAGCTCCTCCCGCTCCGGCGTGGAGCGCAGAAACGGCTTGTTGAGGCTCATCCCGGCGTTGTTGACCAGCAAATCCACCGGCGGGTCCGAGCCGGCCAACCGCTCCTGTACCCGCGCGCAGCCCTCGTCGGTGGCGAGGTCCACGCTCATCGGCGCGACCGACACCCGGTAGGAACCGGCGAGCTCGGCGCCGACGGTGGCCAGCCGGTCGGCATCGCGGGCGACCAGGACCAGGTCGTACCCCTCGGCGGCCAGCCGACGCGCGAAGGCCGCGCCGATACCCGCGGTCGCACCGGTGATCAGCGCGGTCTTGGCCATGGTCGCTCCTCGGGCTTGCTGGTCGGCCGGCGGCGGCTGATTCGTGGTCAGGAGATCGCCCAGGGCACCGACGACCCGCCGACGGGCGGCTTCGACCGACGGAAGAAGTCGTTGGCGCTCGGCAACGCGAGCAGAATGACCGCCGCCAGAATGGCCGCCACGCCGATGATGCCGACCGTTGTCACCACCGGCTCGTACCAGCCGGGAAGGGCCGATCTCACCGCGTCATGGATCTGCTGGGCGGTCGGCCGGCCCTTGGAAAGGTTGCCGCCGAAGGCGTTCCCACCGACCGCCCCGAGCAGCAGGCCGCCGCCGAAGCCACAGATCGAGACGGCGCCGAGCACCCAGGTGACTATCCGGGCCGGATTCTTGCCCCGGCCGTCGAAGACGCCGAGCACCACGTACCCGACAGCGAGCACGACGCTTAGTACGGCCGCGCCCACCGTGGTGATCGTGAGCAGTACCTCCGCGGCGTCCCGACCCGGTGCACCCGCGAACGCCAGGCGGTACGCCTGCCTCATCGCACCGAGCTGGCTCAGCGTGACGACCGTCACCACCACCCGGCACGTTGCCGTGAGGTAGAGCAGCCAACTCGCGGCGGTCACCACCCGCGGCCGCCGCCCGGCGGTGCCGAAAGCGCCCGCCTTGGTCGGCTCGATCGGTTTGGTCGGTTCCAGCGGCTTGGTCGGCTCGATCCGTTTGGTCGGCTCCAGCGGCTCGGTGGCCTCGGTGGCCTCGGTCCACTCGGCCGGCTCATGCGGCTCGGCCGGCGCCAACGGCTCGGCCGGCTCATGCGGCTCGGCCGGCGCCAACGGCTCGGTCGGCTCATGCGGCTGGGCCGGATTGACGTCGTCTGCCACGGATGCCTCCTCACGGTCCCGCCGACACGCTAGCGGCTCCGCGCAGGTCCTGAGCACCTGCCCCGCCCGAACGCGGCGCGGTACCGGGATCGGGCGGGATCGACGCCGGAGCGCATGCGGGTCAGGCGGCGCGGACCGCCAGGTGGCGCTTGTCGTCGGTCAGGTCGACGGCGACCCGGTCGCCGTCGCGGATGCCGCCGGCCAGAAGCGCCTTCGCCAGCGGGTCACCGATGGCTGTCTGGATGAGACGGCGCAGCGGCCGGGCACCGTACACCGGGTCGTACCCGTGGCTGGCCAGCCAGTCACGGGCGGCGTCGGACACATCCAGGGTCAGCCGGCGATCGGTCAACCGGCGGGCCAGCCGGTCGAGCTGAATCTCCACGATGGACTTCAGGTGATCGCCGGTGAGCGCCGAGAACACCACGATGTCGTCGAGCCGGTTGAGGAACTCCGGCTTGAAGTGCCCGCGGACCACGGCCATCACCGCGTCCCGGCGATTGTCGTCGTCGAACGTCGGATCGGCGATCACGGAGGTGCCCAGGTTGGACGTGAGGATCAAAATGGCGTTACGGAAGTCGACGGTACGACCCTGTCCGTCGGTGAGGCGGCCGTCGTCGAGTACCTGCAGCAGGATGTCGAACACGTCCGGGTGGGCCTTCTCCACCTCGTCGAGGAGGATGACCGAGTATGGCCGGCGGCGCACCGCCTCGGTGAGCTGGCCGCCCTCCTCGTACCCGACGTAGCCGGGCGGGGCGCCGAGCAGGCGCGCCACGGAGTGCTTCTCACCGTATTCGCTCATGTCGATACGTACCATGGCCCGCTCGTCGTCGAACAGGAATTCGGCGAGCGCCTTGGCCAGTTCCGTCTTGCCCACCCCGGTCGGGCCGAGGAACAGAAACGAACCGGTCGGACGATCCGGGTCGGCGATACCGGCGCGCGCCCGCCGGACCGCGTCGGAGACCGCGGCCACCGCCTGCGCCTGCCCAACCACCCGGGAGGCGAGGGACTCGTCCATCCGCAGCAGCTTGGCCGTCTCGCCCTCCAGCAGCCGGCCGGCCGGGATACCGGTCCAGGAGCCGACCACGTCGGCGATGTCGTCCGCGCCGACCTCCTCCTTGAGCATCGCGCCGTCATGCTGGAGCGCGGCCAGATCGGCCTCGGCGGCGGCCAGCTCGCGCTCGACCTCGGGAATGCTCTTGTGCTTGAGTTCCGACGCACGGGCGGCGTCGTAACTCGTCTCCCGGGTGGCGCGCTCGAACTCGGTCTTGAGCGCCTCCAGCTGCTCTTTGGCAGCCGAGATCCGGGCGATGTGCTGCTTCTCGGTACGCCAGCGTTCGTTGAGCACGGCCTGCAGCTCTCGCTTGTCGGCGAGCTCGGCCTGTAGTCGCTGCAACCGCTGCACGGAGGCCGGATCGGGCTCCTTCGCCAGCGCCATCTCCTCGATCTCCAACCGGCGGACGGCCCGCTCCACCTCGTCGACCTCGGTTGGCCGGGAGTCGATCTCCATGCGGAGCCGGGACGCCGACTCGTCCACCAGGTCGATGGCCTTGTCCGGCAGGAACCGGTCGGTGATGTACCGATCGGACAGCGCCGCCGCCGCGACGAGCGCCGCATCGGTGATCCGGACGCCGTGGTGCACCTCGTAACGCTCCTTGAGTCCGCGCAGGATGCCGATGGTGTCCTCGACGCTGGGCTCGCCCACCACGACCGGCTGGAACCGGCGCTCCAACGCGGGGTCCTTCTCGATGTGCTCGCGGTACTCGTCGAGCGTGGTCGCGCCGACCATGCGCAGTTCACCGCGGGCGAGCATCGGCTTGAGCATGTTGCCGGCGTCCATCGATCCCTCGGCCTTGCCCGCACCCACCACGGTGTGCAGCTCGTCCAGGAAAGTGATGATCTTTCCGTTGGAATTCTTGATCTCCTCGAGGACGCTCTTGAGCCGCTCCTCGAACTGGCCCCGGAACTGCGCACCGGCGACCATGGCGCCCAGGTCCAGGCTGACCAGGCGCTTGTCGCGCAGCGATTCCGGTACGTCGCCGGAGACGATGCGCTGGGCCAGGCCCTCGACGATGGCGGTCTTGCCGACGCCGGGCTCCCCGATCAGTACCGGATTGTTTTTGGTGCGCCGGGACAGCACCTGCATCACCCGGCGGATCTCCGAGTCGCGCCCGATGACCGGGTCGACCTTGTCCTCGCGGGCCCGCTCGGTCAGGTCCACGCCGTACTTCTCCAGCGCCTGATAGGTCTGTTCCGGGTCGGCCGTGGTCACCCGCCGGTCGCCGCCGCGGATCTGCGGGAACGCCGCGACCAGGCTCTCCTCGGTGGCGCCAGCGGCACGCAGCGCGGCACTGACGGCGCCGCCCACCCGGGCCAGCGCGGCCAGCAGGTGTTCGGTCGAGACGTACTCGTCGCCCAGGGGCCGGGCCACCTGTTCACCGGACGCGACCGCGTTCGCGAACTCGCGGGACAGGCTCGGCTCGGCGACCGACGCGCCGCGCGCGGCGGGCAGTCGCTCGACCGCGCGGGCCGCCTCCCGCCGGACGTCGGGTGGGCTGGCGCCCACCGCGCGCAGCAGCGCGGTGGCGGTGGAACCCCCGGTGTCCAGCAACGCGAGCAGGAGGTGCCACGGTTCCACCGTGGCGTGGCCGCGGGTGGCCGCGATATCGACGGCCGCCTTGATAACCTCGCGGCTCTTGGTGGTCAGGCGTTCGGCGTTCATCGGCTCCTCGAACTGATCTCACGTGCCGGACGTTGCGGATGTCGGGCATGGACCCCGGTTCTAGCGTGCGAGGGGGCCGGGTTGAGTCTATCCCGCTCAAGTTTGTCGCTGCCACGGCACTGCCGCTATCGATCCGCCGGCCGGGCCCGGCTCGGGGACGGCGACCACGAACGTGTTCATCGGGGCCACCATCGCGCGTTGCACGGGCTACAGTCCTAGGGGCGGCGCTGTCTGCTGATGCTTGCGGCGCCGCTCCCTCATACCACCCGGGCGGTCACCAGCTCCAGCGCCAGAATCGACGCCGGTACCGCACCTTCAGGCTGCCAGCCCGGTTGTATCCGGCGACCACGAACCGGACTCCCGACCCGGCGGCGGCGTAGCCGTTGGGTACCTTCGACGTGGCGCTACCGGCGAAGACCTCGACGCCGTCGATGTCAGCCGTCGCACCGTCCGGCAGAACCAGCTCGGTGGAGCCGGCCAGGATATCCAGCTCGATCTCCACCAGCGGGTGGTCGATGACCGCCTCGGTGAAGTCCAGCCTGACCGAGCCGGCCTTGCTGTGCACTACCAGCCGACGCGGGACGGCCCAGCGTCCGGTGCGTTTCAGGCTGGACGCGAAATTGCGCAGTTCGACCACCTCGGGCACCGGCGGCCGGCGGGGCGCGACCGTCACGGGGAGGTCGGCCAGGTGCGGCTCGACGTCGCGGTAGGTCCTGGCACGCAGTACCGCATCGACGCGCTCCGAGAACTCGGCAATGGTCAGGCGGCCTTCGCCGAGGGCGGCGTTCAGCCAGCCGACCACCCGGTCCCGGTCCGCGTCCGACAGCCGCAGCTCGCGGTTGGGAGGCAGCGTCTCGCCCGTCACGCCAGGGAATCTACCGGGCCGCCGCGAGCCGCTGACGCCTGTCGCCAGTACAGATCGGGACGTTCGGCCCTTCCGCAGGGTGGGGCCGACAAGTTACCGTGGCGCGGATCCTGCCATAACCCACCGGTCTCGTCTGGCTTCAGGAGTTTGCGGTGAGTGTGCAACCAGCGACGTTCCCCGGCTTCGCGAACCCCGTCGACCCGACCCCGGCGGAACTGCGTGCGTGGGCGTACCACCCCGACGCGTCACAGCTGCGCACCATGCCCGCCGACTGGGACCTGCTGGTCTCCGGCGACCGGCTGATCGGCACGCTCTTCGACCTCGCGATGGACGCCTCCTGCCCGGCCCGCCGGTTCGCGCTGCACTGCCTGTACATCTACGCCGCCGACGGTATCCGGACCAATTTCCGTGCCCACCCGCGCCGCCGGCTGCGCAAGTTCGTCGAGAGCGCCGAACAGGGTGGCGACGAGACGACCGTCGTCTGGGCACACAACGTCCGCATGCTGCTCGCCCGGCCGGACCTCTTCGACTACCACGACTGGTGCGAAGGCGGCCTGGTTCGCAGCCCGCGCCGGATCGGCTGACCGGCCCGCCGCACCGGCCCGCGCCGCTACGGATGTTCGGGCGCTACCGATGTTCGGGCGGGCGGCGGGGGCGCCACACGACCAGCGCCGTCCGGCTCTGCGATTTCGGTACCAGGTCCCGGCGCGGGAACGTGCTCGCCTCCAGCTCGACGATCCGCCCCAGGGCGCGGGCGAGCTCGGCGCGGGTGTCGGCCACGGTGTCCTGCAGGTCGCCCACCAGCTGCTCCAGCTCGATGATCCGTTTGATGCCGGCCAGGTTGACCCCCTCGTCCTGGCTCAACCGCTGGATTTCCTGCAACAGCGCGACGTCGCGCGGGCTGTACCGCCGGCTGCCGCCGGACGACCGGCCGGGCTGCACGAGCCCGAGCCGGTCGTACTGACGCAGTGTCTGCGGGTGCATCCCGGCCATCCGGGCCGCCACCGAGATGAGCAGTACCTTGTCGTCGGACTGGATGCTGATGACGAGGCGTTCGGTGCGCTCGGTCACGACCGGCTCCCTCCGTTCACCCGCCGGACCGCGGCGTCCAGCCGCTCGCGCGGCGCCGGCGGCGTGGCGTCGGCGAACTCGGCGAGCGCCTTGCGGGCCTGCTCGGACAGCTCCTTCGGTACCTGCACGTCCACGGTGACCAGCAGGTCTCCGGTAGCGCCGGCGCGGGTGGCGACGCCCCGGCCACGGACCCGCAGGGTCCGGCCGCTCGGCGTACCGGCCGGCACCCGGACCGTCACCGCCCCGTCGATGGTCGGCACCCGCAGGTCGGTGCCGAGGGCGGCCTCGGCGAAGGTGACCGGCACGGTCAGCTTCAGGTCGTTGCCGTCGCGCTCGAACAGGTCATCGGCCTTGACCTTGATCACCAACAACAGGTCGCCGGCGGCGGCGCCGCGCTCGCCCGGTTCACCCCGGCCGGCGAGCCGGATGCGTTGACCGTCGGCGACGCCGGCGGGGATCCGCACGTTGAGCGTCCGGGTCTTGGTGACGCCGCCGGTCCCCCGGCAGTCCGGACATTTCTCCTCGACGATCGTGCCCACGCCCTGGCACTCG
The DNA here is from genome assembly GCA_032160285.1 of Micromonosporaceae bacterium. Classification (GTDB taxonomy): domain Bacteria; phylum Actinomycetota; class Actinomycetes; order Mycobacteriales; family Micromonosporaceae; genus Planosporangium. The sequence continues at coordinate 25,474 of JAVHWE010000228.1, forward strand.
CGGCACGGCTCGGAGAAGCTGAACGCGCCCTGGTTGCTGGTGACCAGGCCGGAGCCGCGACAGGCCGGGCACGTCCGCGGGGTACTGCCCGGTGCCGCGCCGCTGCCCTGGCAGGTTTCACACACGCCCGGCGTCCGCAGCGTCAACGGCATCGTCACACCGCGGACCGCATCGGCGAACGGCAGCGTGACCTCCGCCTCCACGTCACGACCGTGGTTGGAAGCGCGCCGGCCGGCCGGGCCGCCGGAGAAGATCGAACTGAACAGGTCGGAGAACCCGGCGCCACCGAACCGGCGGTCACCGCCACCGCCCGGCGCGCCGGCGCCGCCGGGGTTGCCACCGCCGAACACGTCCCCGAAGTCGAACGGCGCACCGCCGCCGCCACCGGCGCGGGCGTTGCGTCGGAACGCGCCGGACCCGAAGAGGGTCCGCATCTCGTCGTACTCCTTGCGCTTGCCCTCGTCGGAGAGCACCCCGTACGCCTCCGAGACGTCCTTGAAACGCGCCTCGGCCGACTTGTCGCCCGGGTTGTGATCGGGGTGCTGCTCGCGGGCGAGCTTGCGGTACGCCTTCTTGATGTCGTCTGCCGAGGCGGACTTGGCGACGCCGAGGACGGCGTAGAAATCTTTCTCCAGCCAGTCCTTCGAACTCACCGGTATGCCTCCTGATCGGCCCACACGCCGGTCGTGACACCGCTACCAGCGGCACCACGACCGGCGCGAACGTTGCTCACTCCGGGTCGGCGACAGCGACCAGCGCCGGACGGAGCAGCC